>JBBQIO010001070.1:0-1500 GCA_038325015.1 Polyangia bacterium | reverse complement strand
TGCGACATTGATCTGTAATTATCGCGCCGAACGCTCGTACGAATCCAGTGTTTTTTTAAAATGGAAACGAATCAGGCGCTTACAAAGTATTGCGCCTCGATTGAAAATTTCCAAACCTTGCGGAAAATGTTGACATGATCGCCTCCCCGTTTCGAAGTGTCGAACTTGCGCCCAAGGATCCGATTCTGGGCATGACCGAGGCGTTCAACGCCGACGACCGCCCGGGAAAGATCAATCTGGGGGTCGGCGTCTACACCGACGCCGACGGCAAGGTACCGGTCCTGGCGGCCGTCCGCGAGGCCGAGAGCCTGCGCATCACGAAGGTGCTGGCGCGCAGCTATCTGCCGATCGACGGCATCGCGCTGTACAACGTGCTCGCACAAACCCTGTTGTTTGGCGAAGGCGCGAACGTCCTCGTCGACGGGCGGGTGGTCACGGTCCAGGCGCTCGGCGGCACCGGCGGGTTGAAGATCGGCGCAGACTTCCTGCACCAGCTCTCGCCGACCGCGGAGGTGCTGATCAGTGATCCGAGCTGGGAGAACCATCAGGCCCTGTTCACGCAGGCTGGTTTCCACGTCCGCCACTACCCGTACTACGACGCCGCGTCGAAGGGTCTTGACTTCGACGGCATGATCGGCGCGCTCGAGGCCGCGCGCCCCGGGACGATCGTCGTGCTGCATGCGTGCTGCCACAACCCGACTGGCGCCGATCCCGACGCGTCGCAATGGGCGCGGATCGAGAAGACCATCGCCGACCGGGGGTTGATGCCGTTTCTCGACATCGCTTACCAGGGCTTCGCGGACGGCGTGGAAGCCGATGCCGCCGTCGTGCGACAGTTCGCCGACTCGGGTATGGAGTTCCTCGTGTCGAGCTCGTTCTCGAAGTCGTTCTCGCTGTACGGCGAGCGGGTCGGTGCGCTGTCGATCGTGACGGCCGACAAGGACGAATCGGCGCGCGTGCTGAGCCAGCTCAAGCGCGTGATCCGCACCAACTACTCGAGCCCGCCGACGCACGGGGGCGCCACGGTCGCGGTCGTCCTGAGCGACCCCAAGCTGCGCGCGCTGTGGGAAGAAGAGCTGGGCGGCATGCGCGAGCGCATTCGCGCGATGCGGGCCGGTTTGGTCGAACGACTCAAGCAACGGATGCCCACGGCCGACTTCGACCACATCACCAGGCAGCGCGGGATGTTCTCGTACTCGGGCCTCACGCCCGAACAGGTCGCCCGCCTGCGCGACGAGTTCGCGATCTATGCGTTGAACACCGGCCGCATGTGCGTAGCCGCGCTGAACCTGCATAACATCGACACGGTCGCCGACGCGATTGCGACAGTGACGCAACCGCGCGTTGACGCTCTTTCGGCGGCATCGCTATAATCGCGGTCCCTCAATTCCCCGATAGCTCAGTTGGTAGAGCAACGGACTGTTAATCCGTGTGTCCCTGGTTCGAGTCCAGGTCGGGGAGCCAGAAAAAAAACTTAGGCCGCTTTCGAGAGCGGCCTTT
>JBBQIO010001069.1:0-1500 GCA_038325015.1 Polyangia bacterium | reverse complement strand
ACTCCTTGTCGGCCGACGGACCGGACGATCGCGGCGATTATGTTCTCGCCCCCGCAGGCCGCCGCTCGTCGCGGAGGCGTTTGCGACAATGATCCGATGCCCGCAACGCTTCGCAACGACACTTTTCTGCGCGCCTGTCTCAGCGAGCCCGTGCCGGTCACGCCGGTCTGGTTGATGCGCCAGGCCGGCCGCTATCTGCCCGAGTACCGCGCCACGCGGGCTCGCGCCGGCAGCTTCATGGGCCTGGCGACCAGCCCCGACTTCGCGACTGAGGTGACGCTGCAACCGATCGACCGCTACGCGCTCGACGCCGCCATCCTGTTCAGCGACATCCTCACCGTGCCCGACGCGATGGGCCTCGGCCTCTCCTTCGCCGATGGCGAAGGCCCGCGCTTCGAGCACCCGCTGCGCGACGAAGCCGCGGTGGCCAGGCTCGAAGTGCCCGACATGGCCAAGCTACGCTATGTCTTCGACGCCGTCGCCTCGATCCACCGCGCCCTCGACGGCCGCGTGCCGCTGATCGGCTTTTCCGGAAGCCCGTGGACGCTGGCCTGCTACATGGTCGAGGGCAAGGGCTCCGACGACTACCGGCTCGTCAAGACCATGCTCTACGCGCGACCCGACCTGCTGCATCGCATCCTCGCCGTCAACGCCGAGGCGGTGGCGCTGTACCTGAACGCGCAGATCGATGCCGGCGCGCAAGCGGTCATGATCTTCGACAGCTGGGGCGGCGTCCTCGCCGATGGCGCGTTCCAGAGATTCAGCCTCGCGTACACGCGCCAGGTGCTGGCCCGTCTGAAGCGCGATGCCGATGGCCGGCGCGTGCCACACATCGTCTTCACCAAGGGCGGCGGCCCGTGGCTCAAGTCGATCGGCGCCCGTGGCGCCGACGTGGTCGGTGTCGACTGGACCGTCAATCTCGGCCGCGCGCGCGGCCGCGTCGGCGACGGCGTGGCGCTGCAGGGAAACCTCGATCCGAACGTGCTGTTCGCCGGCGCCGATGCGATCCGCGCCGAAGTCGCCACGACCCTAGCGTCGTTCCACGCGGCGCCGGCGGCGGGTCGAAACGGGCACGTCTTCAACCTCGGTCACGGCATCAGCCAGCACACGCCGCCCGAGCACGTGAGCGTGCTCGTCGACGCCGTGCACGACCTGTCTCGCCCCTATCACCCCACCGATCGCACGTGACGAAAGTCACGATGGCGTTGTACCCGCCCTGATGACGGTGAGTGAGCACTCAGGGCTTGACTTATCCCCATGACTTTGATCTGTCATAAAAATCGCCGTCGGTGTTGCGGCGCATCATTGCGAATTTTCGCGTCGCGCGTAAGTTGTTGATTTCATTGAGATCACGTGCCTGCCGCGAAAGCGGGCAGGATGTTCCGAAGCAAGCCACAGCAAGCGTTTCGGCGTGGCCGGGATGTGTTCTCCACAAAGTTACCCACAGGAGCGGTGGAGAATCTAAAAAGCGTCGGGGAATCATGAACTTACGGCGTGTAT
>JBBQIO010001068.1:0-1501 GCA_038325015.1 Polyangia bacterium | reverse complement strand
AGCGTCGATGCTGGTGCAGCGAAGAAGCGCTCATCCCAGGCGGCGAGGTCCCACGGCAGGTGGTAGGCGGCGCGCCCGACCATCACGCCGGAGTTGTCGCGCAGCCCCGCGTCGATCGCGTCGTTGCCATGCACGCCGCCGTTGAGAACGAAGACGAGCTTCGGAAAGTCCTTTTGCAACGCGGTCACCACCGCATGTCGAAGCGGCGGCACTTCGCGGTTCTCCTTCGGACTGAGCCCGTGCAGCCAGGCGTTGCGGGCATGGACGATGAAGACCTCGCAGCCGCCCTCTTCCGCCACCGTGCCGACGAAGTCGCGCACGAAGGCGTAGCTCTCCGAGCGATCGATACCGATGCGGTGCTTCACCGTCACCGGGACCGCGACCGCGTCGCGCATCGCGCGCACGCAGGCCGCGACCAGCGTCGGCTCGGCCATCAGACAGGCGCCGAACGCACCGCGCTGCACGCGCTCGCTCGGACAGCCGCAGTTGAGGTTGATCTCGGCATAACCCCACTGCACGCCGAGGCGTGCGCAGGCCACGAGGTCAGCGGGCTCGCTGCCACCGAGCTGCAACGCGACCGGCTGCTCGGCCGCATCGAAGTCGAGATGGCGCGCGACGTCGCCATGGAGCAGCGAGCCGGTCGTCACCATCTCGGTGTAGAGGCGCGCGCGCTTGGTGAGCAGACGGTGGAAGAACCGGCAGTGCCGATCGGTCCAGTCCATCATCGGGGCGACGCTCAAACGCCATGCGCTGCGAGTTTGATTCACAAGTACCTTCTCAGCGGAATTGCGACGGCCTGCGCGATCTACGATTCGTCCGCGCTCCAATGACATCATGCCAACCTCATGGCCGACGCTGCCTTCAATCGCGATACATCGACTCACATCTCGGTGACCCGCAGACCGAAGTCGATGGCGCCGATTGCGGCATAGATCACGCTTGGGCGTCGCACAAAGGGCTTTGAAGGACGAACCCCCTAGGCGCGGGCTGGTCGACCTTCACGGTCCCAGGTACGGTGAGCTTTTGGATCACCGCAGAGAAGACCATGTTCAATTTACGCATCGCTGCCGCAACGTCGCTCCTCGCTTTTCCTTTGCTGGCGCTCGCGGCGCCCTTCAGCAACGGCGACTTTGAATCTACAGGCATTCCTCCCGGCACCTTCGTGTCGCTCAGCGGTGGCGCTTCACCCCCTCCAGCCGGGTGGATGGTCGGTGGAAACATCACTCCCTTTGCAGAGTTCCTTGAGAACGGTGTCTTCGGCGTCGTCGGTATCTCCGGGCCGAACGTCGTTGGATTCGGTGGCGGCGGAACATCGGGAGCAAGTCTGTATCAGGTCTTCGACACGCTACCGGGCCAGTCGTACAGGGTCGATTTCTTTGTGACTTCGCAGCAAGGCAACTCGCCGATGCCTCAATCGGTTGACCTTCAAGTCTTCAGCAGTGTCGACGGCACTTCCCTGTTCACGCCGACGGGCTTGAACACCACGTTGATCCCCGGTTAC
>JBBQIO010001067.1:0-1506 GCA_038325015.1 Polyangia bacterium | reverse complement strand
CACCTGTCGCGGCGCGGTTTCCCCTGCCGCCTAACCGACACGCTTCCCGACAGCGGCGTGATCATCACGCACCGCTACTTTCTGCCCGACTCGCTCAAGCCGAACGCGCGGCAACTGATCGTATGCGTGCTGGCGGACAAGGAGGAGCCGGGTGGAAGCGGGCGGCATCCCTTCGCGCAGATGCACGCTGTGCAGAACCCGCTCGATCCCATGCTGGTCCAACCGACCGAGCTATGGCCGGCGCGCTTCATCCCGTTCTGGACGCAGATTGACCTCGTCCCACGTGCGTCGTCGCGCCAAGACCGATTCGAGAATCTGGCCTTCTTCGGCATCGACACCAACGTGGCGCCGGAGCTCAAGGCGCCGGCCTTCGCGGCGGCGCTGGCCGCGCGCGCAATGACGTTCTCGATCGTCCCGCGGCAGCGCTGGCACGACTTTTCGGAGATCGACGTCGTGGTCGCCATCCGCAGCTTCTCGATGGAGACCTACCACTGGAAGCCGGCGGCCAAGCTGTTCAATGCGTGGCGCGCGGGCGTGCCGGCGGTCGTGGGGCGCGACTCGGCGTACGAGGCGGTGCGCCGCGGGCCGCTCGATTTTTTGCGGGTTGAAAGTCTCGATGAGCTGCATACCGCGCTGCGCATGCTGGCGACTTCTGCGGCGCTTCGTCACGACATGGTCGCCAATGGCCGCGAGCGCGCCGTTGACGTCGAGGACGACGCCATCGCTGGCCGCTGGGAAGAGCTGCTACGCGATGACTCGCTCGTGCTTTGTCGTCGCTGGGCGGCCGCGAGCGATGGCGAGCGCAGCGACTTTCTGAAGCGACGCGCGGCCTGGTCGCGCTAGTCATGTTCGCGCTCGACAGCCACAGTCGCGTCTTCGTTCTGTGCCCTCCGCGCCTGGCAACCGGTGGTCCGGAATCGCTTCATCAGCTAGTGTACGAACTGACGCGAATCGGGCGCGACGCGTGCATCGTCTATGTGCCGGCTTTCGCCGACGGTACGCCGCCTGAATACTCGGGCTACCAGGTCACCGTCGCGACCGCCGTCGAGGATGCGCCCGAGCACCTGTTGGTCGTGCCCGAGATCTGGACCTGGCGGCTGCCGCGTTTCGCCCGCATCCAAAAGGCGATCTGGTGGCTCAGCGTCGACAATCACGTGGCCACGGAATCGCTATTCGATTTCGCGGCGCCAAGCGCCACTTCGGTGCGACATCTCGCGGCCAGCGCGTACGCGGAGTCCTTCCTGCGGGCGCGCGGCGCCAATGTGACGGACTATCTCTCGAGTTACGTGCATGGCTGCTTCGCCGCAACCGCGGGCGCGAAGCGCGACGACCGCGTGCTGTACAACCCCAAAAAAGGCACGGCGATCATCGAGCAGCTGCGGCCTTTGATGCCGGCGATTGAATGGCACGCGCTCGACGGGCTCATGCGGGACGAAGTCGCGGCGTTGATGGCCCGCAGCAAGGTGTACGTGGATTTTGGGCACCACCCTGGCAAAGAGCGCCTAC
>JBBQIO010001066.1:0-1507 GCA_038325015.1 Polyangia bacterium | reverse complement strand
AGCGTATCGATCCATCTGCGCCGGCTGGCCGACGGCGGCACGACCATCTCGTTCGGTCTGCCGGTGGCCCCGGGCGCGCTTGCCGACGTCCGAGCCGTCGAGGTGCACAGTGGCGCGACCGTGCTCGACGCGCACGCCTACGAGCTCGTCGGTGACTACGATGCCGCCGGCGCGCATCGAGGAATTCGCGCGCTGCTGATTCAGTTTCCCGCCGCCGAGTGGCCGGTCGCCGCAGGAGACTTGGTGGTGTCGTGGGCCGGAACGCAACCGAGGGGCACGGCCACGCGTGTTCCCTACGCCCGGGTGGCCATCGATTCTCCCGAGCAGGTGCGCGTCGCCGCACGCACGATCGCCCAGGTCGGTGGACGCGCGGCGCTGGTGGAAAGCGGGCTGCCACAAAAGACGCTGTTCGTCGGTAAAGAGCCGCGCGTGCTGGCAACCTATCCTCCGGGCTATCTCGCAGCAACCGGCATCCTCGGCGGGCAGGTGCAAAGCAGCGACGCGCGACGCCTCGGCCTCGGCGCGCTCAAGATGATCTCGGACGGCGTGCGCGATTTTGCCGGCTCGGCGATCTACGACGAGGCCTACGCGCTCAACCCGGACCCCGAATCGGTCGCCGATCCGAAGAGCAACTACGAGGCGTGGCTCTACGATCGTTGCGCGACGTTCTTGCTGGCCTACACGCACACCGGTGAGGAGCGCTTTTTGCGCCACGGCCTGCGTGCCTGCGCGTGGTACGAAAGTCAGATCGCGCCGTCCGGCTGGCGCGCCGGGATTTTTTCGGGCAAGCCGGATCCCGACATCAAGTATTCGCACCTGCGCGGCCTCTACGCCTACTACGCGCTCACCGGCGACGAGACCGCGCTTTCCGCGGGCCGCGCGATTGCCGAACGCTGGTACAGCGATCCGCAGATCGTCGTGCCGTATCGCGCCGGGCACGTGCGCGGGCTCGATCATCTTTTCACCGAGCGCCTCTTGGCCGACGCGCTCGAAGCGATGGTCTACGGCCACCGCCTGCTCGGCGAGCCACGCTATTTGAGCGCCGCCAAGGAGCTGTTCGAGACCGCGTATCGCCACGTCACCGGCGACGCGCAGGCGCTCGCGCAGATCAACCCCGGCGCGGCGTTCCCGCCGCAGAATTGCTTCGTCCACAGCGCGCTGCAGCATGGTGAGGGCGACGCCAAAAACCCATGGTGCTCGAGCTGGATGAGTGAGCTGCTCGTCGACCCGCTTCTGCGCTTTGCCGAGGACACGCAGGAAAGCCGCGTCGACGAGGTGCTGATCCGGCTGTCGCGCTTTTTGCGCGACGTCGGGACGGCCTATTTTCGCGGCAACGAGCTGCGCGACAGCTTCCTAAAGCCGTCCATCTGCGATGACCCGGGGGACATTGAAAATCGCAGGCATCTGGTGCCCATTTATGGCTCGGGAATCGATGCGCAGGGACAGCTGCGGCGCTTCGGCGAGTTCGAGGACGAGCAGCATTGTCTCGATGGCAGCGCGCTGGTCG
>JBBQIO010001065.1:0-1509 GCA_038325015.1 Polyangia bacterium | reverse complement strand
GTAAAATTGGGGTAGGGGGCGCGGCGTTGGGTTCCGATCAGGCCATTCGGTTCGGTGTCAGTCGCAGCCACCACGGCGGCATTCGTATGCTCGACGCGGCGCGCCGCTTTGCCGAGGCGCTGCAGTGGAAGCTGCGTGATCCGGTGCGCTTGATCGTTTCGGCGGACTACGATCGCCTGCTCGAGAGTGTCACGCAGAGTGCAGTGCACGTGGCCTGGATGCCGCCCTTGCTTCAGGCGCGCGCGCGGACCGCGAAGCTGGTTGCGGTGTGCGAGCGGGCCGGGATCACGTTGTACCGCTCGGCGCTCTTGGTAGGAGCCGACAGCGCGTATCGAACCGTGCTTGATCTCGGTGGCGCGCGCGCGGCCTGGAGCGATCCGCAGTCGGCATCCGGCTATCTTTTCCCACGCATTCACCTACGCGCAGCCGGACTCGATCCGCGCGATCTCCAGGAGAGCTTTGTCGGGGCGCCCTCCGATGCGATGTCCGCCGTGATCGACGGACGCGCCGATCTCTGCGCCTGCTTCGTCAGCGAGGCCGCATCCGCCAACCGCGAGATCGCGCGTCGAGACATCGAGCGCGTCTTTGCGCCCGCCGCTTGGCGACTACGCGTGCTCGACGTGACCGATTCGATTCCGCCCGACGGATTCGTCGTGGCCAGGGACGTTGCTCCCGCGTTCGCCTCCAAGATTGGCCAAGCCCTCATGACGCTGGGCAGCCGGCCGATCGGCGCGGCCGTGGTTCGCGAGCTGCTGAGCGCCGACCGCGTTGTTGCGGTGACCGATTCGGTGGCCCGCGCCGTCGAGCTCTTGCGCAGCCACACGATTTGAGAAATGGGCGCGTCCCAGAAATCGCAGTTGGTGCCGTGGCGCCGCCACTTCCTGCGCGGCGGAGCAGGTCATCGCGGTGTTTCCGAATCAGTCTGAGCGACCGGCTCGATGGCCATTGGAACCTGCACCAGCAACGCCAGCCACGCGCTCGCCGCCAGTGCCAGCGCCGCCGAGACCCCGAACGCGACCGGTGCGCCCCATCGATCGGCGACCGCGCCAAAGCCGATCGACGCAGGCAGGGCGACGATTCCGACCATGCCGTTGTACCAGCCGAACACACGGCCGCGCGCACCGGCCGGCGCCAGGTCGGCGACGAGCGCTTTTTCCGTCCCCTCGACGAACGCGTAGTAGACGGCATAGGCAACGAACAGCCCCCAAATCTGCCAGCTGTGGGTGGCCAGGCCGAACGCAAGGTAGACCAGCGCATAGACTAGCCAGCCGATTATGATCACGCGCCGGCGGCCGAACCGATCGGACAGCCCGCCGGCCCAGGTGGAGAGCGCGGCCTTGGTCGCGTTGTGCGTCATCCACAGAAGCGGGATCCATTTCATGGCCACGCCGAGCTGCTGCGCGCGCAAGAGCAAGAACGCATCCGAAGAGTTGCCCAAGCCGAAGAGCACGACGGCGACCAGATATTTGGCCAGCACCGGATTGCTCTTCACGAGGGTGGTTGGACGCG
>JBBQIO010001064.1:0-1514 GCA_038325015.1 Polyangia bacterium | reverse complement strand
GGGCGGCCGTATCGGTCAAACCGGCGGGGTTGAGATAGGTCGCCGCGTAGCCGTCGACGTCGGCAGCGCCGGTGCCGGCCATGGCGCCGGAGCGCGCGCCCATGCCAAAGAGCTCGGGCTCGGAGCCGTGCGCGCTGGCAGCGCCCAAGACGATGAGCAGCGCGGCGAGGCGCCTCAAAACAGCTTCCGCGAATCGATGAGGAGGGTGACCGGCCCGTCGTTGACGAGCTCGACCTGCATGTCGGCACGAAAGCGCCCGCTCTCGACGCGAACGCCGTGTGCGCGCAGCGCTGCCAAAAGCTCTTCGTAACGCTGCGCCGCTGGCTCCGGAGGCATCGCTGTAATGAACGAGGGGCGGCGCCCCTTGCGCGCGTCGCCCAGGAGGGTGAACTGACTGATCACCAGGAGCGCGCCGCCGACCTCGTCGAGCGCGCGGTTCATGTGGCCGGCATCGTCGGCGAACACGCGCAAATGGACGATCTTGTCGGCCAAGTACGCGACGTCGTCCGCGCTGTCGTCGAGCTCGGCGCCGACCAAGACACACAGCCCGCGTTCGATGCTGCCGATGGCCACCCCGTCTACGCGCACCTCGGCACGACTGACCCTTTGGACCACCGCGCGCACGTGCCACGGTCATAACAGGCGGCGGTCACCGGCTCAAGAAACGCTATGCTGCCGTGTGCGCTGCAGCAGAATAGGAGTGGCCGTTTTGCTCCTGCGATGAGCTGCGCGGCCGACAGCCGGGCAGATGGTGTGGCGGCGCGCTTGCGTCCGTTTCTGCGCAGCGCGGTCAAGACGGCCTCGACGGTGGTGCCGGTGACCGTCCGAATCGTCGGCGGCGCGATGCGCCTGCGCGCGCTCGGCATATCAGCGCGGCCTTTATCGAGCAGCACTGCGGCGGTCGACGCCGACCCGGCGCGACTGGCCCAGCTGGCCGAGGTGCGTGCGGTCGATGGGCCCCGCCGTTTTCACACATTCCTCGATGCTGCAACGCAGCAATCGCGCGCCACGCTGGCACGCCAGGAGACCGGGCTCGACGGGCGCGGCGTGCTGGTCGCGTCGACGCTTTCGAGCAGCGCGTCGCCTAATTGGCCCACTTCCGCGTTTTAAGTCGCCGGTCCGTCCCTTCTGTGGGCGACGGCGTGCATGGCTTGTTACGTGGAACCTCGCAAGCGGCGCCGCACGTGGCCGGCGCCATCGCGCTTCTGTTCGAGGCGCAGCCGACGCTGACCAGCGCCAACGTGCGCCAGATTTTGCGGGCCACGGTGGCCGGCAGCGCGCCGCAGTTTGCACCGCAAAGTGGCTTCGGCCGGCTCGACGTCGAGGCCGCGGCGGCCTTCGTTCTGGGCCGGCGCGGCGGGTCGGTGAGCCCGGAGCTGTCGTCGGTGAGCGTCAGTCGGACGATGCTCCAGCCGGGCGACGATCCGCTCTACGTCGCGGTCACCCCGCGTGATTTTGCCCGCGTTCCGCTCGGCCCCGGACATCGGGTGACGATCGAGCTGGTCGTCGCGGGC
>JBBQIO010001063.1:0-1516 GCA_038325015.1 Polyangia bacterium | reverse complement strand
GAGCAGGGTCAGCGGATAGAGCGCCAGCGAGCCAAACGGCACCCACTTGTCGAGGACGAGCAGAACGACGGCTGCCGCGATCAGCGGGCCCCGTGAAGTTGGTTTCGTCATACGGTCCTCATTGGGTCTTTCGTTGCACGTCGCGGACTGTCTGTTGCGCGCTGCCCGGCAGGATCTTGATGGCGCGAAGGGTCGCGTCGCCCGTGGCTGCCGCCATGCGCTCGTCGCCACCGCCTAAGTTTTCGTCGACCACAACCATCCCGCCGGCGCCAATGCGCTTGATGACCACATAGCGGCCAATCAAGTCGCCGCTGGTCAGGCAGGATGACGGGTCCCTGACGGCGACGGCCGGCTCAGCGATCGATATTGCGACCCGGCTCGTCGAGGCGCGCGCGACCATGGTCCGCGCCATCTTTGCGAGTAGTCGACGACAGTCGGCACAGCCGTCGACGTGCTCCTCGATCGACGCGACTTCGGCAGCGCTGATCGTGCCGCCAAAAAAGCCGAGGAGCGCGTTCTCGTCGAGGCATTTGTCGGTCGCGATCATCTCTCTTCGATGAGGTCGCGGTCAGCCGCGGTATTTTTCGTACAGGGCGTCGCGCCAGGCGAGCAGATCGACGTAACGCGCGGCCAGAGCTTCGTCGGTAAACGATCGTCGGCTGGCCGGTCCCATGCGCAATCCGGTCGCTGGCGGCCGCACGAACGTCAGCACCTGGGTCATCGCGATGTCGGCGAACGAAAACGCTTCGAGCAAGCTCGCGGGCTGCTGCCACGACTGGGCGAGTGCCCCGCGCAGCTCGTCGAGGACTGCGGTCAGAGCGCGCTCGTGGTCGGCGCTGCCCGCACCGTGCTCGCCGTATTTGCGCAGCGTCCGCGCAATGCCCCACGCCGCAATTCCTCGCGCCACGCCTCCCAGCCGACGCAAGCCGCGCGGCACCATTTCGAGGAGCGCGTCGTCATCGGTCAGCATGCGGTGCAGTGACAATGCACGACCAGCGGCCAGCCCGCGCTCAGACAGCGCGACGTAGCGATCGATCGCCGCCCGCTGCGCGTCCGAATAGATCGACGGTCCTTGGCCCTCCGTGTCGGCCCAGCGAGCGATGGCCGCCGAATCCTCGATCACGTGGCCGTCGGCTTTGGTCAACACCGGCACGCTGATCACGCCGCGCCAGCGACGCAGCTTGAGCCGCAGCGCCGGCTCGCCGATGAGCGGCGCGTAGAGCCGGGAAACGTAGGGCACCTTCTTGATGTCGAGTGCCCAGCGCGCCTTTTCCGACCACGGCGAATAGGGCAATCCCAAAAGCTCGTTCATGCAGCGACATTACACCGCGTTGACACACCGCCGTCACGCCTTACGATCGATCCAACGTGAGGCGTTTTGCCCACGCCGTCGACCCGCTGGGCGCGCTTGCCGCCCCGGCAGAGGTGAATATGGACCACGCACTGGACATCGCGTCAGCGGACGCCGACACGCAGCTCCTCGACGCCTACTCGAACGCCGTCATCCAGGTGGTTC
>JBBQIO010001062.1:0-1517 GCA_038325015.1 Polyangia bacterium | reverse complement strand
ACGCGCGGGTGGCCCGTCGCGATTACCGCCGCCACCCCAATGTTCAGCAGTAATCCAAGGATCGTCAGAGTGTTCGCGGTCAGGCCAAGCCCGGCGATGGCGCGTCCAATCACCAGCAGGTGGCCACGCACCCAGGTCCCGATCCGCTCAGAAACCATCGGGCATCTCGCTCATGATTTCCGCCAGGCGGCAACGGCGGCGTGCTCAGCGGCCCAGTCATAGACCTTCAGGATCCGCTGGGCGATTTCGGGCCAGGCATAGCCTTCGGCCGTCTCGCGGCCACGAGTCGAGAGGCGCTGGCGCAGGTCGGCGTCGGAAAGCAGCCGCACCAGGGCGACCGCCAGCGCGCCTGGATCACGCGGCTCGACCATCAAGCCCTCGCGATCGTTGGTCATCACCGTTGCGTAGCCAGGGATGGCCGTCGCCACCACCGGCTTTCTGGACGCCATCGCCTCCAGCAGGACGATGCCGAAGCTCTCCCGCGAGATCGACGGCGCGCAGAATATGTCGCAACTAGCGTAGTAGCGCGGCAGGTCTTCCCGCGAGACGTAGCCGGCGAAGTCGACGCCGTGAATCTGCTCGCGAACGATGAGACTCTCGAACTTCTCGCGGTCGCCGGTGCCGACCACCACGAGCCGAAGGGTCGGGAACTGCTTGCGAATCAGCGGCATCGCCCGCAAGAGATATTTGAAACCTTTGCGCGTTTCATCGAAGCGGCCCACAAAGAGAATTCGAGGACGGCCGTCATCGGCCCACGCGAAGCGCTCGACCCCGTCGTGGAATTGCTGGATGTCGATGCCGTTGGGGACGATTTGATAATCGCCTTCGAAATGATCGCTGATCAACTCGCGCGCCGGTTGCGAGACGCAGATTCTGGCGTCGAGCCGGCCCAGCACGAACGACATGTAGGGCTTAAAGGTGCTGTACCAGGGATTGGTGTCGCGCGCGGCGTGAAACGTGGCGACGTTCACGGCCCGCGAATTCAGCAACACCATGTACGGCAGCACCGGCGTGAGCGGCTCGTGAAAGTGGACGACGTCGAACTGTTCGCGCCGCATCAATTCCTTAACGGCCGCGTAGAGCGTGACGTCGAATGTCAGGCGCACGCGCGAACCGTTGCCGGGGATCGAAACGGTGCGGCCGATGCCATAGAAACCCGCTTCGACTTCCAAACCGCCCTTCTGGGAGCGCGGGGCCATGACGACGACGGTGTGGCCGAGCTTCGTGAATTCATCGCGCAGATGCCCGATGTGTTCGGACACGCCCCCCGGGTGGTGAAAATCATATGGGGTGATCTGTGCGATCTTCACGCGTCGTCCCGTCGTCTCGAATCTGAGCGATAGCCCACGTCGGCGGCTGCCGTCCGGGCGATGATAGCAAACCCGTAGGTTTTCGCGACGGAACGCGTTCAGCCCGGCAAACCGGTTCCCCCGCCGACCTCGCCCGCGAAATGGCACGCAACCAGGTGATTGGCCCGCAACGGCCGCAGCGGCGGGACCTGTTCGGCGCAGATCGGA
>JBBQIO010001061.1:0-1522 GCA_038325015.1 Polyangia bacterium | reverse complement strand
GAGGTGGCGCGCAACACACCGGTGTCGACCAAGTTGCTGCGCGAAAAGTTGGGTCGCCTCGGCGATACGTCGTTCGAGCTCGGCACGCTGACTGTGAAGTTGCCGGAAGAGGTCATGCTGCCGATGTCGGCGCTCAACCGTGCCCGGCGCGCGCTGACCGACCGGCTGCGCGCGCTCATCGACGCGCGCCATCATGAGGTGGTGGCGGTGGATGTGCCGTCGCTGCTGACCCAGAGTGCACCTGTGGGTGCAGCGCCGCCAGGTGGCCTTTTCGTGCTCTGCCGCACGCTCGGGCAGGCCGAGGCCGCATGCGACGCAGGTGCCGACGGCGTATACCTCGATTTTCTCGAGCTCACCGGCACAGGTGCTGCTGTGCGCGCGCTCAGAGCGAGGTCCGGTCCGCGCGTACACATTACCTTGGCGCCGCCGCGCATCAGAAAACCCGGCGAAGAAAAGATCGACCGGTTTCTTGCTGGCCTCGACGCAGACGCGGTCCTGGTACGCGGTCTCGGCGCCTTGGCCGAGCCGCCCGGCACCTTGCCGCGCATCGGCGATTTTTCGCTCAACGTCACCAACCGGCTGACCGCGGCGGAGGTATTGCGCCACGGGCTTTCGGCCTTCACGCCGTCGTTTGACCTCGACGCAGTTCAGCTTGACGCGCTTCTCGGCCCGTCGCTGGCGCCGTTTGCCGAGGTGGTCTTGCACCATCCCATGCCGCTTTTTCACATGGAGCACTGTCTCTTTGCGGCGCTACTCTCCGACGGCAAAGACCACCACACCTGCGGCCGCCCCTGCGATCGACACCAGCTGTCGCTGCGCGACCGAGCCGGCATGGATCATCCGATCGAAGCCGACGTGGGCTGCCGCAACACCATCTTCCACGCTGCCGCCCAGAGCGCCGCGCAGCTCGCGCCCAAGCTGCAACAGGCAGGCGTACGCCGCTTTCGCATCGAGCTGGTTCGAGAGAGTGCCAGCGACGTGGCGCGCATCGTCGCTGCCTATCGTGGCCTCCTCGGTGGGCACACACCGCCCGCCGACGTGTGGCGCGATCTCCGCGTCGATCACGGCTACGGCGTCGGCAGCGTAGTCCGGGGCTCGCTGCGCGTTCTGTAACTTGTGCTCTAGCCGTGCACGACTTTTCCGAACTCGCGCATCCAGAGGTCTTCGTCTTTGCTGAGCGGGCCCTTCATGAGGCCAGACAGGTTCTCGTCGAGCTGGCGCTCGTCTTTGGGGCCGCACAAAACCACGTCGACGCTGGGGCTGGATAGGCAGAAGCGATAGCAATCGGCCGCCGTCGGCACCGCATCGGTCCAGCCCCGTGGGCGCTTCAGGAGCTTTCGCCAATCGGTGGCAGTGTAGGCCACCAGCGCCGGCCGCCGTTTTTCGAGGTGCGGAAAGATGTCGCGCTCGGCGCCCGGATGGGCGGCGTTGTAGCGGATCATCAACAGATCGAGAATCGAGTCCTCGGCCAGCTTGCCGGCGCGGGGACGGTCGTGGATCGACGCGGCGATGGTGCGGATCT
>JBBQIO010001060.1:0-1523 GCA_038325015.1 Polyangia bacterium | reverse complement strand
GCGCATTTGTCGATCTGGGTGTGGCCGATGGCACGGCCGATGGACTGCCCGGTGTGCAGCGACGCTGCGCACAAGCCGTGCTCGCGAGCTCCTCTCCGGACCCCGGCGCCGTGCATCTCAACGTGCGGGCAAAAAAACCGCTCGAGCCCCGGGCGCCGCACCCCGACGAGCGAGCGGTGTCGACGGCCATTCGCGCCCTCGCTGACCGACCGATCACACGCACCTTTGTGCCCCGCCGCGTCCTGAGCGATGCCGCGCGACAGCTCCTCGTCGACGCGTTGCAGGCGCCCCGCGGGCTGATCGTCGTCGGGCCACAACCGCTCGCTCCCGTCCTCGGTGACCGTCTGCAGGAGCTGGCCGTGCGCACGGGCTACGTGCTGTGCGGCGAGATCACCAGCCAGCTGCGCTCGAGCGCGCGGGCCGAGGTCGCCCGTTGCGACGCGCTGCTGCCACTTCTCGATTTGGTACCCACGCTCGACCTCGACGTGATCGTCCAGGTCGGTCCGCCGCCGACCAGCTCGGGCTGGGAGCCCTTCTTGGCACGCCACGCGGCCGTGCCGCGCTACGTGCTGGCGCAGCACGGCTGGCCCGATCCCCGAGGCGATGCCCGCGCTGTCGTGCTCGGCGATCTCGACGCCGTATGCGACGAGCTCATTGCGTCCTTGCCGACGGCACGCGATCCGCAATGGTCGGCGCCAATCATACGACTGGCGCGAGCCGCCGAACGCGCCTTCGACGGCGCAGTGATCGAGGCCGGCTTCGTCGAGGCCGCGGTCGTACGCACCCTTTTGCCGCGTCTTTCGCCGGGCTCGCTCTTGATGGTCGGCAATAGTTTACCGATCCGCTTGGCGGATGAGCACGGCGGCGCTCTGCCCGCCGGCATCGGGGTTTTGTGTCAGCGCGGCGCCAACGGGATCGATGGTCTGGTGTCGGGCGCAGCCGGTGCGGCATCGACGGGTCGGGCAACCACTTTGCTGGTCGGCGACTTGAGCTTGCAGCACGACGTCGGCGGTTTGGCGCTCGGGACGCACGCACGCGCGCCCCTGACCGTGGTGGTCCTCAACAACGGCGGCGGGCGCATTTTCGAGCAGCTGCCGATCGCCGGCCACGCCGAGCTGCCGCTCTTCACCACGCCGATCGAGCGCGATTTTGCCGGCGCGGCCCAAACATTCGGTTGGCGTTATGTGCGGGTGCAGAGCACAGAAGCGCTGGTCGCAGCCCTGAATCAGCCGGCGTCGCGCGTGCCGCTCTTGCCACTCTTGATCGAAGCCCACGTTCCTCCGGACGGAGCCGCCCGGGTCGCGCGCGATGCACGTCGGCGTTTCGTTTCGCTTCTGGAAAGCAGTGCGTTGTGACGCTCGTGCTTCTCCACGGCTTTACCGGTGCGCCGGCGAGCTGGGACGCGGTGCGCGCTCACCTGCCGGCCTCCGTCGAGGTCATCGCCGTGCCGCTCACCGGTCACGCTCTCGAGACCAGCGTCGATCCGGGCAGCTTCGACGGCGAGCTCGATCGCCTCGCCCGGC
>JBBQIO010001059.1:0-1524 GCA_038325015.1 Polyangia bacterium | reverse complement strand
GCGATCACTATGCGCGTCTTGGCGTCGCGCGTGACGCCAACACCGAGACGCGGGCCCGCGCGTTCGACGACAAGATGGAGCGCTTCAAGATCGAGCGCTTCAGCGGCGCCGACCTGGGCCGCGATTACGCGCATCTCGAAGAGCTGCACGAGGCCTATCGCGACGCCTACGACACGCTCAGGATCACCGAGCAGCGCGCCCGTTACGACGCCGAGTTGGCCAAGCGTCCGGTCGCGGCACGCAGCGCGATCGACGTCGAGCTTTCGGCAAAAAAGGCGCAACAGCTTTTAGTCGACGGCGATGTCGGCGCGGCGCGCGATCTGTTCGCCGAGGTGGTCGCCGCGATGCCCGAGGAGGCGGGCTACCATGCTCTGCTCGGCTGGGCGACGTTTTTAGCGGCGCAGTTCGACGGCGTCGACACTGCGGGCTCGGCAGCGCGCGCATGGCTCCACCTCGAGCAGGCGCTGGCCATCGACACCGACAACATCGACGCGCACGAGCTGGCCGGGCGAGTCGCGGCGGCAGCCGGCGATGACGCGCGCGCGGTTCATCACCTGGAGCGTGCGCTCGACGGGGATCCGCTGCGCGAGCAGGCGCTCTTGGCGCTCGAATCGGTGTACACGCGGCAGTCCGATTGGAAGCGTCTCGAACGCCAATACCGGAAGCTCATCCAGAAGCTGAGCGGCACGGCGCACGCCGCGCGCGTGACGCCGCTGTGGTGGAGCCTGGCCGAGCTCTATCGAGTGCGCACCGGCGATCGCGAATCGGCGCGCGTCGCGCTCGGGATCTATGCCGGGCTGGCGCCCGATGACCCGCGCTGCGCCGCGCTCCTGGCGGCCGACGCGGGCGCCTGGCAGAACGCTGCGATCGACGCCAAGCGGCGCTGGCTCGACAGCAACGACCGCGACGCCGCTGAGCAGCTGTTCACGATGCAGATCGAGCATCAGGCGTGGGATGGCGCGTACGTGACCGCGGCGGTCTTGCATCATCAGCAGCACACGATGCCCGCCGCCGACCAGTTCGTGCTGCAGCATGCGCCGCGCTTTTTGCCGCGCTTGCAAGTCGCACTCGACGAGGCCGTGCTGTCACAGCTGCGTCACCCGGACGAGCAGCCGTTCGTCGGGCAGCTCTTCGCGCGCCTGTTTCGTGTGCACCGTCCTGGGGCGTTGCCCCGCTCGGTCGGCGATTTGACCACCGGCGAGGTCCTCTTGCCCGACGATCAGCCGGAGCCGTTCGGCCGCGTGCTGCGCTATGTGGTCGGCCTGTTGGGGATCGAGCTGCCGTCGGTGGTGCGGGTCGCCGAATGGCGGACGGTCGTGGAGGTGGTGGCGACCATCAAGCCGGCGCTGTTCGTGCGCGACGAGCTCCTCGGGATGACCGACCGACGCGATCTGGGATTTTTGTTGGCCCGCGCGCTCGTCGGCGTCTCGCCCGAGCGGCTCTTGCCAGCGCGGCTGCCAGGCCGGACGCTCAAGACCATCTTGTTGAGCGGGCTTTCTTTGGTGCAGAGCGGCTTCAAGGTGG
>JBBQIO010001058.1:0-1524 GCA_038325015.1 Polyangia bacterium | reverse complement strand
GTCGGGGCCTGGCTCACACCACGCCTCGCCCGCGCCGCCGTGCGCCATGCGCTCGTCGTCGCCGGCTACATCGACACGCGCTCTCGGCTGAGCAGCTTGGCCACGCGCGCTCGCACGTCGGCGGTGTTGCCCGAGGTCGCGCTTCGCACGTCGCGCAGCTCGGGGCAAACCCTGCGCCTCACGCCAACCAATGACGATCCGTATCGGTACACCCAGGCGGGCACGTCGGAGCTCGCATTCGAGGCGCGCCTCACCTGGCACTTCGACCGTTTGGTGTTCGCCACCGAAGAGGTGACGATCGAACGCCTGCAGCACGAACGTGACGCCGCGGAGCGGCGCCTGATCGACTACACCTTGCAGCGGCTAGTGCTGTGGCAGCGTAATCGGGCGCGCGCCGCCGACCCGGATCTCGAGCCCGACGCGCGCGAAACCGCGGTTCTGGAGGCTGCCGGCGCCGCCGTGGAGCTCGACGTGCTCACCGACGGCTGGTTTTCCCAGGCGATCGGCGAAAGCGAAGGGGAGGGCGCGGGCACCCCTGGCGAACCGGCGAGAGTCGAGGTAAACCCGCCTCGCCATGCTCGCTGATAGCCGAAATGCCCTGTCCGACCTTCAAAGGCGCGTCGATGCGCTAAGGGGGTCTCTTTGACGTCCCTGCTCTAAAGCGGGAAATCGAAGAGCTCGACGAGCTGTCAGCAGCTCCCAAGTTTTGGGACAATCAAGAAAAGGCGCAGGCGTTGATGCGCAAGCGCTCGGCGGCGGTCGAAAAGATCACCTGGATCGAGTCGCTCAGCACAGACGTTGCTGACTCCGCCGAGTTCCTCGAGCTCGGAGCCGCCGACAACGACGATGCCATGCTGCACGAGGTAGAGGGGCAAATTCCGCCGCTCGAGCAACGCGTGCGCAAGGCCGAGCTGCAACGCATGCTCTCGGGGCCGGTGGATCATGCCAACGCCATCGTCAGCATTCACCCCGGCGCAGGCGGCACCGAGTCCAAGGACTGGGGAGAGATGCTCATGCGCATGTACCTGCGCTGGTGCGAGCGCCGCGGCTTCAAGACCGAGATCGTCGATTTCCAACCGGGTGAAGAGGCCGGCATCGACGGCGCCTCGTTTACGGTCAGCGGTCAGAACGCCTACGGCTATTTGCGCGCCGAAATGGGCGTCCATCGCCTCGTGCGCATCAGCCCGTTCGACTCCAACGCGCGCCGCCAAACCAGCTTTGCCGCGATCGAAGTCACGCCGGACATCGAAGACGAAATCGACATCGAGATCAAAGACGGTGATCTCGAGACCACGACCATGCGCGCCGGCGGCAAGGGCGGCCAAAACGTGAACAAGGTCGAGACGGCCGTGCGCATGAAGCACATCCCGTCCGGTCTCGTCGTCGTGTGTCGCGCCGAGCGCAGCCAACATCAGAACCGCGCCATGGCGCTGAAGATGATGAAGGCCAAGCTGTACGAGGTGGAGGAAGCGAAGCGAGCCGCCGCCCACGCCGCCCACGAGGCAGCCAAGACCGACATCAACT
>JBBQIO010001057.1:0-1525 GCA_038325015.1 Polyangia bacterium | reverse complement strand
GAGGCCGGTGAAGATGGCGCGCGTCGTGGCCGTAGCCGTCGTCGCCGCCGTGGACCCAAGACCGAGGTCAACGGCGCCGTGGTCGACGCTGCCGAGCCAGTCGCGTCGTCCGCACCGTCGGCTGCTGCGAAGACAGCCGAGGTGGTTGCAGAGACGCAGGAAGCCAAGGAGGCCGCGCCTGCCAAGGCGGCCACCGACGGCGCCGAGGCCCCCGAAGGGGAGCGCCGCGCCCGTCGTCGCAGTCGGCGTGGAGCGCGCGGTCGTCGCGACGAAGACCCGGCCACCGCCGCTGAGCCGGTCGCCGGCCCGGCTGCAGATGCAGTGCCCGCGCCCAACAACGACGAATTGGCCGAGATGGAGCAGCTCGACGAAGAGTTTGAGCTCTCCAGTGGCCCGGTGATGGCGGCGACTGCCGGCACCGAAGAATCTTTCCGCAGCGACGACGACCGCATTGTCCGTGACGAGATCCCTGGCCGGCCGATCGGTGACGATCGCGAGCGGGGCCGTCATCGTCGCGATCGCGGTCGGCGTGGTGGGCCTGATCGCGCCCGCGGTGCCCAGCAGGAGCGGCCGCGCGGTGATCGCGACGCCAAGGGCCGTCCGGCCGAACACAGCCGGCACGACCGTTCCGAGCACAAGCCGGCGCAGCCCCAGCAGCCCCAGCAGCAGCACAAGCCCATGCCGGTGGCGCCGTCGCCCGGTCGGGTGGTGCCGGTTCTTGACGCCGTCGTCGAGCTGTTCCGCCAGTCGGATTCGCGCCCGCAGTCGGTGGCGCAGCTGGCCGAGGCGCTCATGAAAGGTGGGCGCGTCGACACCCGTGGCGGCCAAGGCGAAGTGGTTCGCCAGGTCCGTGCCGCGCTGGTCCGCGACGGGCGCGAGCGCGAAAACGAAGGTCTGCGTCCGCGCTTTCTCAACCTCGGCGGTGGGCAGTTTGCCGCGGTCGAAAAGCGCCTGGAGTCGGAGCTGTTGCCGATCGAGCGCGAGCTGGCCGAGCGTGCGGCGCGACTGCGCGACGCCACCAAGGCCACCCTGCGTCGTCGCCTGCCCAAGCTGGCGCCGGCGGCATTCGAGGCGCTCAACCGCGCACTTCTCGACAAGATCGGCCTGCAACAGGTGGAGCTGGTCCGTCGCGGCGACGGCGTGGCGTACTTTGGCGCAGTCCGCGTGGTGGGCATGGCCAGCCTCAAGATCTTGATCGGCATCCGCTCTGGCGACGCCGAGATCTCGGCTCGCGCCATCGGCGAGCTCAAGGCTGGCATGCAGGTGCGCGGCTACGACGAGGGCATCTTGTTGTGCGCTGGTCGTCCGTCGCCGGAGGCCAACGCGGAGCTCAAGAGCTCGGCGGGTCTGCAGATTCATGACGGCTTGTCGGTCGCCCAGCTGCTGCAAAAGCATGGCCTCGGCGTGCGGCGGCTGCTCCTGCCGGTCGACTACCTCGATCTTGAGCTGCTCCACGAGCTCTCCGAAGCCTGACCCGATGCGCCCGCTAGCTGGAGTCTGGCTCGGGCGTGTCAACTACGACGAC
>JBBQIO010001056.1:0-1525 GCA_038325015.1 Polyangia bacterium | reverse complement strand
ACATCAGGCCGCGCTCACGCTCGCGCTCGGCGCGCGCTAGCTCGACCTCGACGCGCTCTTCGCCTGAGCGACTCTGAATGAGGACGACGCTCGGCCGCACAGGTGAGCCAGCCCGCGAGCCATGGTTGCATCCGGCGCCGGCGCCGACCAGCGCGGTCACCAGCAGCACGAGGGCCAAGCGCACGTGGAGCACCGGACTCGTATAGCGCCCGCCGTGGTGCGAGTAAAGATGGTATGCCGAAAGCGTGGACGGAAGCCGAGGGCGAATTCTCCTGTTGGCCACCGGCGCCCCGGCACTGGGCGACGCGCCAGACTTAGTATGCCGCTCGCCGCTGGTCGTGATTCCGCGCTTTGCCGAGGTCAAAACGGCGCTCAGTCGCCTGGCCGAGGTACGTGCAGTGGCAGTGCTCTCGGTGCACGCCGTCGAGGTGCTGGTGGCGGCGCTGCTGTCGGTCGGGCGCGACGTGCGCGCGCTCGCCCAGGTGCGGGTTCTGGCGGTGGCCGGCGCGACCGCCGAAGCGCTAGCGCGGCATGGCCTGTTGGCCGACGTCGTCGGAGCCAGCGGAGGCGCTGCACTGGCCGAGGCGGCGGTCGAGGCGGGCGTCGATGGTCCGGTGCTGGTGCTCGGAGCGCGCCATGGCCGCACCGAGTTCGCGGATCGCTTGCTGGCGGCGGGCCGGGCGGTGCAGCGCGTCGATGCCTACGAAACGCACCTCGACGAGGCAGTGCTCAACGAGGCGGTCGCTGAGCAGGCGCGCGCGGGCTTTGCCGCGCTCGGCGTGGGCAGCCCCAAAATCGCGGCTGCGTGGGCCAAGGCCGGCGGCTCATGGCCGCCCGTCACCGGCGCGCTCGGCGAGACCACCGCCGAGGCGTTGCGCGCGCTCGGCTGTCCGACGGTCGTCGTTGCTGCGCGCCCCTCTTTGGTTGCTCTGTTGCAGGCGCTGCGCGATGCGCTCGACCCGGCCGCCCCGGCGACCGAGCTGGTCTCCGCCGCGCTCGCCGCCAGCGACGAGATCGAGTAGGGTGCGCCCATGCAATATCCCGAATATCGTCCGCGCCGCCTGCGCCGCAGCGAAGGGCTTCGCCGTCTGGTGCGTGAGACCCGGCTTTCGCCAAGCCAATTCATCTATCCGCTGTTCGTCATCTCCGGCCACAACACGCGCAAGCCGATAGGCTCGATGCCCGGCGTATTTCAGCTCTCCGTCGACGAGATCGTCAAAGAGGGGCAGGAGTGTCTGGCGCTCGGCATCCCGGCGGTGATCCTGTTCGGCGTGCCGGACAAAAAAGACGCCGTCGGATCTGAGGCCTGGAACGACGAAGGCCTGGTGCAAAAGGCCTGTCGCGCGCTGAAAAAGGCCTGCCCCGAGCTGGTCGTCTTTTTGGACTCCTGCTTCGACGAGTACACCACACACGGCCACTGCGGCGTGGTGGTCGATGGGGAGGTCGACAACGATGCGACGCTCGAGAATATCGCACGGGTGGTGCTCAGCCAGGCGCGTGCCGGCTGCGATCTGGTCGCGCCGTC
>JBBQIO010001055.1:0-1526 GCA_038325015.1 Polyangia bacterium | reverse complement strand
GGCCTGGTCGGAGGCGTCGAGGAAGTCGTGATGTTCGTGGCGCGCGTAGTCGTTCATGCCGTCAGTGTAACGGATCGCGAATGAAAGTCCTTGCCTCGCGCTATGTGCATCGGCTACCATCTTCTATAAGAGATACTAACGGAATGGCGAGCCACCCGCGTAAGCGACCGGAGTGCTGCGAAGACTCTGGTGCTGCGAAGACTCCGGTCGCTTACGCTCCAGGCTCGCCTCAGAGTGGATTGTCGGGGGAGCGATGATGTTGCGCGTTCTTGGATCGGCCAAAACCTTGTGCAACGGCCAGACGCGCCGCGACTTCCTCCAAGTCGGCGCCGCGGGCTTGCTCGGCCTCGGCTTGACCGGCAACACTCCCGCCAACTCTTCGCACGCTCTTGGGAGCAGTTTCGGCAAGGCGAAGTCGTGTATCCTTCTCTTTCTGTATGGCTCACCCAGCCAACTCGAGACGTTCGACACCAAGCCCGATTCGCCGGTCGGCATTCGCGGCGACCTGAAGACCATTCGCTCGAACGTCCCCGGCATGGACGTCGGCGAACTGCTGCCGAACTGCGCCCGCATCATGGATAAGGTGACCGTCGTCCGTTCGATGAGCCATCCACATCCGATTCATGGTGTTGCCTTCGCGACGACGGGTATCGAGAACATCGACGTCGGCATGGAATTGAGTCCGCGCGACGGCCGGCACTGGCCCTATATCGGCTCCGTCGTCGATTTTGTGCAGCGGCGCAAGGAGCATGGACGGCCGCGTGAGGTGCCGACGAACCTCGCTCTGCCGTGGCCGTTCAGTTCGCGCCGCGTCGGCGAGGTGCCGCGCGCCGGCCCTTACGCCGCCTTCCTCGGCGGCGCCTACAACCCTGTCTGGACCGAGTTCCGGGGGACCGCCACGCGCTCGATCCTGAAGACGCTGCAGGACCAGAAATACGACAGCGGCGAACCCTACATGGGCATCACGCCCGAGAGCCATTTCGAGTTGGCAGCCGCCTCGGATACCAAGGGCGACATCACGCTCGATCGTCTCGATCAACGACGTTCGCTGTTACAGCAACTCGAAGACGCGCGCCGTGCCGCCGATGCCCGGCCACAGCCGTCGGATCGCTATCGTGAGATGGCCCATACACTGCTCGGCTCGCACAAGTTGCGCAATGCCCTTGACGTCGGCCGGGAGGCGGTCAAGGTGCGCGAGTCCTACGGCATGACGCTGTTCGGTCAGGGTTGCCTGGCGGCACGGCGGCTGGTCGAGGCGGGGTCGCGGTTCGTCACGGTCTTCTGGGACGAGTACGGCCTGGCGGGTTCCGGCTGGGACACGCACTGGGACCACTATAACCGCATGAAGAAGGAACTGTGTCCCGGCTTCGATCGCGCACTGTTCGGCTTGCTGACGGACCTCGATCAGCGCGGCCAACTCAACGAGACGCTGGTGATGGTGCTGAGCGAGCATGGCCGAACGCCACAGATCAATAGCGCCAAAGGCGGCGGACGCGATCACTGGTCGCAGGCGTACAGTGTCGTGC
>JBBQIO010001054.1:0-1527 GCA_038325015.1 Polyangia bacterium | reverse complement strand
CAGTATGGCCATCGCCTTGGGGCTGACGCCGCTGACCTTGCGACCATGTCGGACCACGGCCGCCGCCAAAAAGTGTTCGACGAGCAGCGGAATGTCCATGCGGCGCTCGCGCAACGGCGGCAGCTGCAGATCGATGACCTTGAGCCGGTAAAACAGATCCTCGCGAAACTTGCCCTCGGCCACCAGCTTATCGAGATCACGATGCGTGGCCGCGATGACGCGCACGTCGGCCGCGCGGGTCGTGCTTTCGCCGAGCACCTCGTATTCGTGCTCCTGAAGAACGCGCAGCAGCTTGACTTGAAACGCCAGCGGCATGTCGCCGATCTCGTCGAGAAAGAGCGTGCCGTGCTCGGCCAGCTGCACGCGCCCGGCGCGCGACTGGGTCGCACCGGTAAAGGCGCCGCGTGCGTGACCGAAGAGCTCACTTTCGAGCAGCGCCTCGGGGATCGCGCCACAGTTGACGGCTACGAAGGGGCCGGTCGATCGCCGACTCGACGCGTGCAACGTCCGCGCGACGACCTCTTTTCCGGTGCCGCTCTCGCCGGTCAAAAGGACCGTCGCATCGGTGTCGGCGACCGCTTCGATGGCGTTGATGAGCTGCAAGAACTCGGGGTCTTCGCCGACCACAGCGTGGTTGGCCGAGACCCGTCGCGTGGTCGTCGGCGCGCGCGGCCGCTCGAAGGCGTCGTCGAGCACGCTGCGCAGCGAGCTCGGAGAGAAGGGCTTGGACAAAAAATTGGCGGCGCCCAGCCGCATTAGATCGACCGCGGTCTGAACGCTGCCATGGCCGGTGAGGATCACGACCGGGATCCGGCGCGCCAGCCCCGCGGCCAGCACCGCGCGGCCGTCGGCGTGGGGCATCTCCAGATCGGACAGGATCAGCGACGCGGGAAACCCCTGATCGAGAATTTCGATCGCTTCACGTCCATCGGACGCGACCCGTGGATCGCAGCCATCACGCTGCAGACAGCGCTCGAGGAGACGGCGCTGCTCGGGGTCGTCGTCGACGACCAAGACTGGATGGCGACCGGACATTGGACGCTTTCATTGTAGCCGTTTTTTTAATCCCCGGGCTCAGTTGAGTTCAGACGAGCGAGCAGCAACCGCCACGACCCGCTCTAAATCTCACTTCAGGGTGATGGATCCCTGAGTCGCCAAAAGCTCGCCCACCGCGTTCATGTCGGTGAGGCTGGGGCTGAGGACGAAGCTGCTGATGCTGGCGGCTCCCGAAGTCGAGTTGACGCGGACGCGTCCAACCCCACCGCCGGCGCCGCCGGTGCAGCCACCGCTCCCGCCCGTGACTCCGTCGGAGCCATTGACGGAGGTCAAATCCGCACCGCCTGGGCCGCCGGCGCCGCAGCTGCCTCCACCGGTTGGTGGTCCTCCGCTGGCCGCGGTGGCGTAGAAGGCTCCGGAGCTTCCGGGGAGCAAGGTGAAGCTGTTGCCGACTCCGCCGCCGCCGCCCCCGCCTCCATTGGCGGCAATGACGCCGTCCGCGCCGAGGACCACACTCGGCGCCTCGAGGAG
>JBBQIO010001053.1:0-1529 GCA_038325015.1 Polyangia bacterium | reverse complement strand
TTCAAGCTGGGTGCACAGCGAGATCGGTCGCAGCCACGGCGTAGCCCTCAACCGCCAGATCGAGCTCTGTGCCCGCTATCTCCGCGACGTCCGCGGCCTCGACGAAGCCGCAATCCGCGTCGCCCTGGTGGCCGACTACCGTCGAGAGGGCAAAAAAGACGACCTGCCCTGGCTCTTCGCGCCAGCCGACACAGTCCCCACGCGCCTACGCTCCCACCGACGGCAAGACCGACACCACGCCGACCGCTAGCGGTCGCGAGCCACCGCTAGCGCCAGGCTTCCGCCTCGGCGGCTGCGGAAGAAGCGGGCACAATCGGCGGCCTCGGCTTTCGAACCTACCTGTGCATGTGACGCTGCGTGGGCGCGGCGATGTATGGAACCTGCGTTCTCGTCGCTGTTTTCAGGCGCTGCATCGCGCGTTCGTGCATCTGCACTTTCTGGTGGAAGCAGAGAACACGCGTGCGTTGTCGCGCGCATGGTTGTTGCGGCGCTCGGTGGGCCCGCCGGCGGCTAGTTTTGCTTGGGAGGGTCGGACTTGGGGCCGTCGCCACCGGGCTTTTCAGCCTCGGGAGTCGACGAGACCTGGATGCTCATCTTATCGGCCCACTTGCCAAAGGCTTCGGCGAGCGCGAGGCCCAGGCCCTGACCGATGCCACGCAGGACAGCGGCGGTTTTTTCGCGCGCCACTTCGTCCTGGCCGTTGAGGCGCACCACGCCGTCTTTATCGGCGAGGCCGGACAGCTCTTTGGCGATGGCGGCCATCACCGGGGTCAGAAAGTTCGGCTGCTGCGAGCCGTCGGCAGCGGCAGCGCCAGCCTCGGCAGTGCCGGCTTTTTCTTTCTCTTTTTCATCATTGCGCCGACGAGCGTCGTCGATGCTCACCACATCGGCCTCGGGCGGCTCGGTCTTGTCGTTGTCGGCCATGGGGGGATGATACCCGAAATATATCTCAGCGGGTGAGCTCGGCCAGTGCCAGCTCGGTGGCGATGCGCGCCGACAGACAAGTCATCGGCAGCCCAGCCCCGGGATGCACCGTGCCACCGACGGCATAGAGCCGCTCGGTGTGCGG
Organism: Polyangia bacterium; assembly: GCA_038325015.1. Lineage (GTDB taxonomy): Bacteria > Myxococcota_A > Polyangia > Palsa-1104 > Palsa-1104 > JBBQIO01. The sequence continues at coordinate 460 of JBBQIO010001053.1, read as the reverse complement.
CACCTGGTTGGGCGGCCGCTTGAAGGCGGCCATGCGCGAGTTGGACGCCAGGCCATACAGCGCCCCCCTGCTCGACGGAAACAGCCGCGCGAACTCGCTTGGCGGCACCAGCTCTTCAACACTGGGCCGAAGCCGCCAGCCATAGCGCAGAAGCACCGCCAACATGCGCTCCCTCAGCGCCGGCCCCTCCGTCGCCCAATCGAGCGTAGCACCGGCTTTTTGCAGCGCGGGCGAGTTGGCCAGAAAAAAGTACCCCTGCGGACCGGGCCCAGCGTGGTGGGCCTCCTCGGCGCACAGATACACGGTGGGGTCGGAGGGCGGCCGTCGCTGGTCGACCAGCTCGGCGAACTCTTTGGGATAGTCGGGTGAGAAAAAGACGTTGTGGTGCGCCAGCGACAACGGCGCTTTCGGCGCTACACACAAGAGCAAGCACGCCGACAGCGACAGCTCTTCGCCGGCG
>JBBQIO010001052.1:0-1532 GCA_038325015.1 Polyangia bacterium | reverse complement strand
CGGCTCGGCCCGTTCGGGGGGCACGCGTCCGACCCGGCGGTTGGTGCGTACCCAGTCGCGCACGCAACATCTCGGTGCGGGAATCACCTCAGTGCCGGCGGCGCCGGTACCCGACCCCCGCAGCGTCGTCCTCGCCCATCCCGAGGTCGCGGAGGACAAACGATTCTGCGCGGCGTGCGGCGCGCCGGTCGGGCGGAGCCGAGAGGGTCAGCCCGGCCGTACGAGCGGCTACTGCCCGAAGTGCCGGACCGAGTACAGCTTCGCGCCGAAGCTGAAGGCCGGCGACCTGGCCGGCGGTCAGTACGAGGTGGTTGGCTGTCTCGCGCACGGCGGGCTCGGGTGGATCTATCTCGCGCGTGATCACAACGTGTCCGATCGTTATGTGGTGTTGAAGGGTTTGTTGAACACCGGTGACGCGGATGCCTTCGAAGCGGCCGTCGCCGAACGCCAGTTCCTCGCCGCGGTGCAGCACCCGCTGGTGGTCGAGATCTACAACTTCACCCAGCACGAGGGTTCCGGCTACATCGTTATGGAGTACGTCGGCGGCCGGAGCCTGAAGCAGATCCTCCAGGATCGCATGCGCGCCAGCGGGCAGTACGACCCGTTTCCCGTGGATCAGGCGATCGCGTACATCGTGGAGATCCTGCCTGCGTTCTCGTATCTGCACAGCATCGGGCTCCTGTACTGCGACTTCAAGCCCGTCAACGTCGTGCAGGCCGGGGACCACTTGAAGTTGATCGACCTCGGAGGAGTGCGCCGCATCGACGACACCACGAGTGCGATCTACGGAACCGTCGGGTATCAGGCGCCGGAGGTGGCCGATGTCGGTCCGTCGATCGCATCCGACATCTTCACCATCGGGCGGACGCTTGCAGTGCTCGCGATGGAGCTCCGCGGGTATCAGACGACCTATGTTGCGTCGTTGCCCGACGTCGCCGACACTCCGCTGTTCCAACAACAGGACTCGCTGTATCGCGTGCTCTTGAAGTCGACGGCGCTGAATCCCGACGACCGCTTCCAAAGCGTCGACGAGTTGAGAGATCAGCTGCTCGGCGTGCTCCGGGAAGCCGTCGCGACCGCAGAGGGCAAGGCCGCGACCTCGTCGACGGCGTCGTCGCTTTTCGAGAACCCGATTGCGACCGATGCCGAGCTCGACTGGCGGGAGCTCCCGACGCTGCGTGTCGACCCGTCGGACACCGCGGCTGCGTGGCTCGCGGGCGTGTCGGTGTCCGATCCGGTCGCGCGACACGCGGCTTTGCGAGCCGCGCCGGATCGCACGGTCGAGGTGAAACTCGCGGAGATCCGTGCCGTCGTAGAGCAAGGTGAGGCCGCGCAAGCCACCCAGCTCATCGACGCCCTCCTGGCCGACAACCCGTGGGAGTGGCGCGCGATGTGGATGTCGGGCCTCCTCGCGCTGGCCACGGGCGACGCGAAGGCGGCGACGATTGCGTTCAACACGGTGGTCGGGCAGGTGCCCGGAGAGCTCGCGCCGAAGTTGGCCTTGGCGCTCGCTTGCGAAAGCGCGGGCGATC
>JBBQIO010001051.1:0-1539 GCA_038325015.1 Polyangia bacterium | reverse complement strand
GACTCCGGGTACGATTTTCTAAAGGTGTACGATGCCCTGTCACGTCCGTTGTACGAAGAACTCGCGGCGGCGGCGGCGCGCACCGGTCTTCGGATGGTGGGGCATGTACCGACTGCCGTTGGACTCGAGGGCGTTCTTCAGGTGAAGGGTCAATTCGGTATCGAGCATGCCGAGATGTTCCTGCCGGTGCAATCCGACCCGACGCGGCTCGCGACGCTCTTGCCGCAGATCGCGTCGCAGAAGATCTGGGTCGACCCGACGCTCGACGTGTTCGACAACTACGCACGGCAAATGACCGACTCGCCGGGTATGCTCGCTCGACCGGAAATGCGGTACGTCAGCCCGAGCACGACGAAAATGTGGGGCTGGTTTGAAGGAAATCCAAACCAGAACGCCGGCAGCGGGCGACTCGCCTACATCAGCAGCGGTCGCGCATTCTTTCTGGGCACGCTGATGCCGGCGTTGACCGCCGCGGGCGTCCGAATGGTCGCCGGAACCGACGCGCCACTTCCGATGATCGTCCCCGGATACGCACTCCACGACGAGCTCGAGCTGCTTGTGCGCGGCGGCCTGTCACCCTATGCCGCCCTCGCGGCGGCCACCCGCAACGCGGCCGAGATGATGGGCGCGAACGCCAACTTCGGCGTCATCGCGGTTGGCCGGGACGCCGACCTCGTGCTCCTCGATGCCGATCCGCTCGCGAACATCGCGAACGCGCGGCGCATTGCCGGCGTGCTGGCCGCGGGCCGCTGGTACCCGGCTGACGATCTCCATGCGCGTCTCGAACTCCTGGCCAAAGCGTATGGGAAATAGAGTCGTTGGGCCGTGGCGCTGCGCGCCGAGTAGCAAGTCGCCTACACCAAGCGAGTAGATAGAATGAAACGTGCAGTCGCCGGTCTCATCGGGGTGGCCTCGTGCGGCATGTTTGTCGGATGTGCCGCATCGCGGGTCGCCGGGCCTCAGGCGCCGATCGACCTCGGCGTGCCTCCGGTCACACGACCGGATCCCGACGCGGGGCGCGTCCTGGTGGTCATCAACAGCGCCAGCGCTGAAGGCGTGGCGATCGGAAAATACTACCGGTTGGCGCGCGGAATTCCCGACTCGAACGTCGTCACGGTGAAGACGACGCTCGACGACGACGTGAGCAGCACGGACTTCGCGGCGCAGATCGCCAACCCGATTGCCGCGCGCCTGAAGGCCCTGCGCGGCATCGACTTCATTGTGACCACGCACGGCATTCCGTTGCGCGCAGGCGACTACGCGACGGACATGCTGCTCGCCGGCATCGAGCTCGATCTGGCGCCGATCCAATCATTCACGAGTGCCGAGTTCAAGCGCGCGACGAGCCCGTACTTTCAGAAGGACGAGCCGTTCAGCCATGCGAAGTTCGGGATGTATCTGACGACCCGGCTCGTCGGATATTCGATCGACGACATGAAGGCGCTCGTCGATCGATCGCTGACGGCAAAGGCGGAGCCGGGGCTCTTCTTCTTCGACCAGCAGGTCTTCGACCGAGTGGGCATCAACGATCAGCTCGAG
>JBBQIO010001050.1:0-1542 GCA_038325015.1 Polyangia bacterium | reverse complement strand
CCACTGGCACGCCGACTATTGCTGGGGGCCGCGCCACCTAGTTGCGATTACGCCGATCTGGCTGCTCTTGGCGTGGCCCTGGCTGCCCGAGGCGCTCGACCGCGGTCGGCGCTGGTTGCGGCGCTGCATGTTCGGCGGCCTGATCGCGTGCGCCCTGTTCGCGCAGCTTCTGGGCGCAGCGTTTTACTGGGATCACTACATCCGAATTCTCATCGCCGTGAAGGACGAGAGTGGGGCCGCCGGCTGGTACGGCGAGAATCTGTCGCATGGCCACTACATCCCGCTTTTCTCGCCGCTGCGCGGGCACCTGTGGATGCTGCGTCACTTCGTCCGGCACGACACCGACATCAACAGCGACGCGCCGTGGCAGGCGGTGGTGCCGCAGCCGGTGCGCTTGACCGACGAGTGGAATCGCGTGCGGCTCGACTGGTGGCTGCTCAACTGGACCGAAGCCGGACCGCGCTCAGGGATGGTCGGAGGCGCGCTGCTCGCACTCTGGCTCGGCGGGGCGTGGGCGGCGTGGATCAGCTTGCGTCGTCGTCTTTCGGCGGATTCGCCACAGGCTCGGTGACGGCCGGCAGCTGCGGCGGCGACTTCTTGCCGGAGCCGAGCTGGGCTGCGGTCGAGCCGGTGAGCGCTGGCTGATGTGCCGCCAGGGTGACGATCAACGGCAGCTCTTTACCGCCCTGCAGGACCGTCGCGTAGGGGATGTCGCGGCCCAGCCGATCGGAGACCGTGGGATCCACCGCGCGGCTCTTGTAGCCGACGATGGCCACCTCGTCGCCGTCCTTGAGAAACACCGATCCGGCGAGCGCCGCCGCCTTTTTTCCACGCATCAACCGAACGCGCGCCTGCGCCAGGCCCTTGAGCGCACCTTTGCCCAGATAGACCTTGGTGAGGCTCTCCAATTCGTCGAGCCCCATGCGCGTCATGGTCGATCCTTTGGGCGGAGCGGCTACGAAGCGCGAATGATCGACGCGCACCGTCGCGCGCTGTCCGTCGTCGGAGACGATGTGAAAGTCGACCGCCTCTTCGTGGACGAACTCCAGCGTGTCGAGCTTGATGTGGCGGCGTCGATAGACCACCGAAACCTCAGCGATGGAAAGCGGCGGCAACGTGCGCAGCGCGCGAATCTTGCCGCGCACATGCACCAGCTCGCCGTCGTCGGTCTGACGCAAACGCAGCATGTCGACCTCGCCACCCGCCAGCCGCGCGAGACGTCGTCGCAACAGCGCGCGCGCCGCACGATCGCCTGCGTAGTAGCCGCCAGCGACGATGCCCCAGCCGCCTTTGCCGATGTACACGAAGTGCAAATGGGTGCTGGCCAGGAGCGCAATCGCCGCGCCGCCGATTCCAGCCCAGACCGCTCCGGCGACGCTCCAGCGCACCCACTGGAACGAGCGCGGAAGCCAGTCGAGGTCGTCGCGCATCGAGTGCGAGCGATCGAGGTCGACCGCGGCGCCCACGGTCAGCGCCGTGGTCGATGGATCGTCGGACATGCGGCTATTGTGCCCCAGGCCGTGCGGCCGGTCGCCCGATACC
>JBBQIO010001049.1:0-1542 GCA_038325015.1 Polyangia bacterium | reverse complement strand
CCCACAGCAGGCAGTCAAAGCCGCTGAACGCGCGGCCGTCGCCGCTCTTGAGCGTGCGCTGCGCACCGTCCGCGAGCACTTCGGCGGGCACGACGTGCTCGTGGATGCGGATGCCGAGCGAGGTCATCTCGCGCATCAGCGAGCGGCCCAGCATGGCGTCGAAATGGGTCAGCACGTGGTCGCGGCGGATGAACAGGTCCACCTCGCTGCCGAGCTCGTTGAACGAGGTGGCCAGCTCGCAGGCGATGTAGCCGCTGCCGATCACCGCCACCCGGCGCGGCCGCTCCGGCAGCGCGAAGAAGCCGTCGGAGGTGATCCCCAGCGCGGCGCCCGGCAGTGCCGGCAGCGCCGGCCTGCCGCCGCTGGCGAGGACGATGTGGCGCGCGCTGTAGTGCGTGCCGTTGACCTCGACGGTGTGCGCATCGACGAAGCACGCCTTGCCGCTCAGGTGGGTCACGCCCTTGGCCTCGAGGTTGCGCGCGTAGATGGCGTTCAGACGATGAATGTACGCGTCGCGTTTCGACTTGAGGAGCGCCCAGTCACTGTCACCGACGCGCACGTCGAAGCCGTAGTCCTTCGCATCGCTGATCGCGAGCGCCAGGCTGGCGGCGTTCCACATGACCTTCTTCGGCACGCAGCCCTCATTGACGCAGGTGCCCCCCAGCGGTCGCGGCTCGATCACCGCGGCCTTGGCGCCATATTCCGCGGCGCGCTGGGCGCAGGCCAGCCCGCCGCTGCCGCCGCCAACGGTGATCAGATCGAAGCTGGGTATCGCCACTGTTAACTCCGTCGCGCTTTTTAGCCGGGCTGCCATGATACGTCCTTGGCGGGACCCTGAGGTCCCGGGCGGCTCTGCTAGAATTGCGGGGTGACCAACCCGCGTCTCGACATCGACGATCTGCCGGCGTTCGACCGCATCACCGCGGCGCATGCCCGTCCCGCGCTTGAACACGTGCTGGCCGACAACCGCGCGCGTCTCGCCGTCCTCATCCAGCTGAGCGAGCCGACCTTCCGCTCGCTGGTGGTTCCGGTCGAGGAACTGAGCTACCGCTTGAGCCGGGTGTGGAGCCCGATCGGCCATCTCAATGCGGTCGCCAACTCGCCGGCGATGCGCGAAGCCTACAACGAGTGCGTGCCGCTGCTGACCGAGTACTCGACGGAGCTCGGTCAGAACGCCGCGCTGCAGCGCGCCTACGCCCAGGTGCTGGAGCACGAGGCCGCCACGCTCGATGCCCAGCAGCGCCGGGTCATCGAGAACGCACTGCGCGACTTCCGCCTCGCCGGGGTCGACTTGCCGCCGGCGAAGAAGGAGCGCTACCGCGACATCGCGCAGCGACTGGCGCAGCTCGGCACCAAGTTTTCGGAGAACGTGCTCGATGCGGGCCGCGCCTATTCTCGCAAGGTGAGCAATGGCGGCGAGCTTGCGGGCCTGCCCTCGAACGTCGTCGACCGCGCGGCCGTCGATGCGCGCGAGGCCGACCAGCATGGCTGGCTGTTCAAGCTTGACCAGCCGACCTACGTGACGGTCATGGCGAGTGCCGA
>JBBQIO010001048.1:0-1543 GCA_038325015.1 Polyangia bacterium | reverse complement strand
GCGCGGCCTATTGGGCGCTGGACGTCGGCTACACCAAACCCACCCCGCTTTGGCGCGCCATCTCGAAGTGCGCTTTTACGGGCGCATCGTCGACACCGAGGCCGACTATTTCGCAGGCTCCGAAGCGCTCGGCGTGCATCGCCTCGGCTACATCGATCATGGGCGGCTCTTGCCGAAACTGGCGGAGAGCCACCTCGTGCTCTGCCTCCTCGACGAGGTGGCCGGCAACGAGCGTATCTATCCAGCAAAGATCTTCGAGCTGATGCGGCTCGGGCGCCCGACGCTGACGCTGGCGCCGGAGGGGGCGCTCACGCGGCTGGTGCGCCGCCACCACCTGGGCGACGTATTGGCGCCGCGCGACGAAGCAGCGATCGCCGACTATCTGGCCGAGCAGCTGCGCGCGTTCGTCGCCGGCAGCTATAACTCGCGCAGCGCGCCAATCGACATCGAGCGCTACGACCGCAAATCGCTGGCCGGCGAATTCGCCAAGGTGTTCGTCAAGCGCTCATGATTCGTTCGAGACGGAGCAGCTTGAAGATCGCCAGCGGTTGATCGCGCAGCCCTTCCACCGTCACCTCGCCGCCGTCGGCGCGCACGCGTTTGTACAGCGAGACCACAGCGCCCACGCCCGAGCTGTCGATGAGCCGCAAGCGCGACAGGTCGACGACCACTTTGGTGCGGCGCTCGGCGACGATCGCCTCGATCAACGGGCGGATGTCGGGCGTCGAAACTGCGTCGAGCGCGCCTTCGATGGTCACCGTCGTGACTTCGTCTTTGTCGGTACGTGAGAAGGTCATGGGGAGACCCGTTTGGTCATCGTGAATACGTTGGGAGTGCCAGGCCGATAATCGACCTCGTCCATGAACGAGCGAATGATAAACAGCCCCAGTCCAGATTCGGGCAGGCCATCGAGATCTGGCGTCGGAACGGCGCTGAGGTCGAAGCCTCTGCCAAAGTCCGAGACGCGAATCGTGATGAAGCGTGGCGCGACGTCGATCTCGATTTCGAGGTCGCCGAGCGGCAGCCCCTGGTAGCTGTGCATTGCGCAGTTGTTAAAGGCTTCGCCGAAGGCCGAGACCACCTGGTCGTCGAAATCGCCGCGCGGCCGTGCAGCTCCGACTAGTTTGCACGCCGCCGCCACCGCCCGGATGGCCAGGTCGCGATACTTCAACGCTCCAGGTAGGCGCAGCTTGATCACGGGTTGCACGGGACTTTAGCAGATTTGCCAGACTGCCCCGTGGGGTAAGCTCCCCGTATGAGCCCGGCCGTTCGGATCGCCAAACGTCTTCTCGATATGGCGGGATCGCTGGTCGGCCTGGCCGTGACCGCGCCGCTCTATCCGCTGATTGGCGCCGCGATCTACGCCGATTCTCCGGGGCCGATTTTCTACCGGCAAAGGCGCGCCGGGACGCTGCAGGGGCGCGACGGCACGCGCGGCGATTTTCGCTTCACCGAGTTCGACATGCTCAAGTTCCGCACCATGCGCCCGGACGCCGAGCGGCTGACGGGGGCGGTCATGGCATCCGAAGAGGACCCGCGGATC
>JBBQIO010001047.1:0-1544 GCA_038325015.1 Polyangia bacterium | reverse complement strand
CGCCTTCTTTCTGACCTCCGGGCGTACCTGGGAGATCCGCGTCACCGACAATCCGGACCAGTTCCACGTCGTGCGTGAGTTCCGGATCGAGTTTCTCAATCCCGTCATTGGCACCCGCGACATGCGGATCGACGTCTGGGTGGAGCGGCTCGGCAGCAGTAGCTGCGTATACGGCTTCCACTGCTCCAGCGAAGACCGGCAGACTCCCTTCGCGCGAGGAACCCGGGCGATCGTCAAACTCGACCCGTCGACCCGTCGACCCGCGCCCGACTGCCCACCATGCGCCTGCTTGCCTGCCTCGCGACCATGCTTCTGGCCACGCCTTTCTGTGCAGCCCAGGAGGTGACGGTGAAGGTGCAGCGGCATGGCGAGACGATCGTCGTCGACGTCGAGGCCACTGTGGCGGCGCCGGTGCGCGAAGCGTGGGCCGTGTTCACCGACTATGAGCACATGGCCTCGTTCATCACCAACATCAAGCACAGCAAGATCGTGACGCGCGACGGCAACCAGCTCGAGGTCGAGCAGGCCGGCGAGACCAAAGTCGCCTTCATGCGCTTCGGCTTCGTCGCCGTGCGCGCGGTCGAACTGACGCCGATGCAGGAGATCCACTCCAGCCTCGTCAGTGGCGACTTCAAGGCCTATGCGTCGTCGACCCGCATTGCCGCGACACCGTCGGGCGCGAAGATCACGCATCATGGCGAATACGTGCCCAAGTCGTGGATGCCACCGGTCATCGGCCTGGCCATGATCGAGTCCGAGACGCGCAAGCAATACCTGGAATTCATCGCCGAGATCGAGCGCCGCACGGCGGCCGCGAAAGGCTCGTAGGCGCCGGCGAGCGAGCATGCGCGCGGGGTCGGGAAAGTAACTGTTGGCAATACGAGGAGCGCTCAATGGCACATCTGGAGCCACTACCCTGGTCGGCGAATCCGCAGTTTCGCGAACGTTTCCAGCACTACCAGGACACGCGTGGGTTCGTTCCGAACAGCATTCTGACGATGCAGAGGCGGCCGGCGATTGCTCAAGCTTTCATGGACCTCAACAAGGCCGTTCTCTACGAAGGGACCGTCTCGGAGGAACTGAAAATGCTGGTCAGTCTCGTGACCAGTCAGGCGACGGGCTGCCGCTATTGCCAGGCCCACATGGCCAACCTCGCGAGCCTCTATAAGGCATCGGACGAGAAGATCCGTGCCGTTTGGGAGTTCGAGACCAGTCCGCTCTTCTCGGCCGCCGAGCGCGCCGCTCTGCGCCTCGGCTACCACGCCGCATTGGTGCCGAATGAGGCAAGCGTCGAGGACTTCGACGACTTGAAGACGCATTTCGACGAGAGCCAGATTGTCGAGATCGTGGCGACGATCGCCCTCTTCGGCTATCTCAACCGATGGAACGACACCATGGCGACGACGCTCGAGGAGAAAGCCCAGAACGTCGCGGATCGCGCGATCGCGGCGGTCGGATGGCAGCCAGGAAAGCACAGCTGACCGCCTCGACTGCGCGGGCGGCGGCAAGAAGCCGCTGCCGCCGCGACGAGCGGCGTGCCAGTA
>JBBQIO010001046.1:0-1547 GCA_038325015.1 Polyangia bacterium | reverse complement strand
GAGTGTGATCGGCTTACGCCAAAGCGGAGAACCACCCCGTCATCATAGCTGAACAGTGAACGGGCCGCTTTTGTTTCGGGTGCTGCAGTACACGTCCAGGCGGGGTGGCCGATGAGCGGAACGGCCGACGTGTAGGCCGCTGCAGGGGAGTTACTCTTGCCAGGCTTCGATTTCGTACGAGGCGGTGGCCGTCGAGTCACCGGTGGCCGTCATGTACACCGCCTCGGGCCGAGTCAACGTGACCTTGCAGCGCTCGTTCGAGTTGCGCACATAGGACTGGCATTTGGTGGCGGTCGCCGTGGCGCTGCCGAGGCGGATGCGCAGGTCGCCGTCGCCGCCCGAGTGCGCCGGATCGGCGACCATCTCGAACACGTAGGTGCCGGGATCGAGCACGTCGGTCTGGTAGCTGAACGACTTGGCGTAGCCAACCACGTTGGCCGCTTGGAAGCCGTTCCACGTCGCGTCCGGGGCATAGTCCGGCGTAAAGACGTTGTCCTCTTCACCAGAGACGACCACGACCTGCGCTGGGTCGACCTGCGCCAGGATCTGGTCGTAGCTGAGCGGCGACGAGAAATTTTCCAGCGCGCGGATGAACGCCATCGATGCGGCGGGCATCGAGTTGAAGTAGGCGGGCATCGCGTTGGTCACTTGGTCCATGAAGCGCGTGCCGGTCGGGTCGGTCGGATTGAGCGTCGCGCGCACCGTCGCGAACGTGTTGTCCAGGTAGGCGTACGAGTCGCAACCGTTCAAGAAAAAGATCTGATAGGTGTCGGGGAAGAAGGTGCCGTCGTGGGTCAGCGCACGAATGTTGGCGCCCAGACCGGCATGCCCGTTATAGAGGATGAGGTCGGCGCCCGGCGTCACTTGCGAGTAGCGGGTCAGAAATGACGAGCCGCCCGTGGGGACGCTATTGACCAGTAGAACGACGACGCTGACCTCGCTGCCGTTGTCGAGCGTCTTTTTGAAAGTGACGTCGGTGATCGCGGCTCCGGGTTGCGCCGGCAGATTGGCGGGAATGGTGGTCGCTCCGGGGAACTCGGCGCTGATCGCGGCAATGAAGTTGTTGTAGGCCTCGATGCCGGCGTCGTCATTCGACGTCGCACCGACAGCATATTTAGCAAAAACTGCAACAATTCGCAGAGCGCCGTCTTCCCAGATCTTCTGGTATTCGGGGTATTTTCCGCTGGTGTTGACCGCATCCGGGCTGACGCTGGCGGTCATTTGCACGACGTCGGCGGCGGCTAGCGAGCAGCCGTCCGCGTGCGGCCGGTAGTGGTACCAAAAATTCGCCAGGTTGACCGAGTCGCCCTCGCCGTCGTTGCACGACGCGCCGTAGGTGTTGGTGAACGCCTGCTGTTGGTCGATTTTGCGCGGCAACGTCAGGGTGTAGCTCGACGGCAGATTCTCTTTGTGGCCCCAGGCGACGGGCAGCACAATGTGGTAGCCGATGCGGTAACGACCGCCGCCGAGCGCGGTTGCGGTCAGGTGCGTGATCTGCACCTTGGCCAGCTGCGAGACGCCGGGCTCCCCATTGATGCTGCCCAGCG
>JBBQIO010001045.1:0-1548 GCA_038325015.1 Polyangia bacterium | reverse complement strand
GACCAGGTTGGCGCTCCGCACGATCGCGGCGCGCTCGTCGGCTGTCGTCGGCGTGGCCTTGAGGCGGCTCAGCGCCACCGCCAGCGGATTGATGTCGACGCCGAGCGTGCGCAGGCCGGCGCGGACACCTTCGACGATCGTAGTGCCGCTGCCCACGAACGGGTCGAGCAGCGTCGGTCGCGGTAACGTCTCGCCCGGGCGCGGCTTGGGCAAAACGGCGGCCAAGAGGCGACGCACCATCGCCGGATGAAAACGTGCCGGATAGCTGTGAAAGCCGTGAGTGGTCACGCGCTCGGCGGCAAAATCGCCGACCGCCAGGGGCAGCGCTGCGGCGAGCAGCGGGGCCCAGCGTGCCTCACCATCCGATTCGACAGCACCGCCCTTGGCGCTGAGCGCTCGTCGCTGTCGGTCGGGCGTTGGGGCGGCTGTTGGGCCGGAGGGGGTGTGTGTCGGGGCAGCGATTGAAGGCGGCCGGGTCGGTGGTTGCGGGCGAGGCACGAAGGAAAGTCTATCGTAGCTGCCGTCAGACTGCTGTGGTATAGGACGCGTGCGCGGTCGGTACCGTGCGAAGGCAGGGTCCTCCTTATTTCAGTCGGCCGCAGCTCGGCGCGACGGTGGACCGGATAGTGAGATCATGGTGGAACGGAAATCGGTACGTCGCGGTGCAGCCAAAGCGCCAGCGAAAGCCCAGACAAGTAAAACAAATAAAAACGTAAAGATACATAAGAGCGCTAAGCCGATTAAAACGGCGAAAGCGCGGCCGGCAAGCGCGGCCAATAAAAAACAAAAAGCTCTACCTCCAAAAAAAGCGGATAAAAAGAAAAAAGGCCCACCGGGTGCAGTCGCCAAGCAGGGCTCGGCCAAGCCGGCCAAAGGCAAGCCCCAGGCGAAGTCTCCGACGAAGCCCGCGCTGAAGGCGACCCGCAGGCCAGTGCGGGTCGCCACGCCTGCGCCCAAGGGTAAGGCCAAAGAGCCGACCAAGGCCAAGACGCCGACGCGGGCCGCGCGCCCAGCGACGGCAAGCAAGCTCAAGAGCAAGAGCGCCAAGGTCACGGCGCCGCGCGTGCCGGCGCCTGACCCTGTTATCGAGAAAGTTCCCGCCGAGGCCGCACGCTCGTTGACCGGCGATCCGCAGCTGCCGCGCGATCGCACCGCCGGGCCGGCCGCTCGGCGTGCCGCCCAGGAGCGCCCGACCACAGTGGCGCCCGTCGCGGCAGCGGTGGTGGCGATCCCGCCCGCACCGGTAGCGGTCGTTGCCGCGCCGCCGCCGCCGCCCCCGCTCATCCAGGATCCACTGTGGGGCACGCTTCCGGCGCCGCGGCGCCCGGTCGTGGACCCGGAATATGCCGCATTTTGGTCTGGCGCCGACGCGCCACGCGCGCAGCCGGTTCGTACTGCGAACGCAACGCCGGTCTCCGACGGGGCCATGACCGCGTCCACCGCGAGTATTGGCGAGAGCCCCGGCTTCGGCTCCGCGGACGGACTTTCGGCGGATGGTCGACATCGTCGCCGTCGCCGCCGCCGCGGCCGTGGTCGCGACGGTGAGAC
>JBBQIO010001044.1:0-1548 GCA_038325015.1 Polyangia bacterium | reverse complement strand
GTGGCGGTTTTTCACTGTCGGTCGCCGTCGTCGACCATCAGTTGCGCCCCGAGTCCACTGCCGAAGCCCAAAACGTGGCTGACTGGGCGCGCAGCCGCGGCCTGAACGCGCAGGTTCTTTCAGTCGTGGTCGAGCCCCCGACACAAGATGCCGCTCGCAGCGCGCGCTACCACGCGCTCGAGAGCGAAGCCGAGCGCATCGGGGCGGAGGTCGTGTGCGTCGGCCACACCGCGTCGGATCAGCTCGAAACCTTGGTCGATCGGCTGCTGCGCGGCACCGGATTGCGGGGGCTGGCGGCGATGGCGGAGGTGCGGGCGCTGAGCCAAAACGTACGGCTGGTCCGGCCCCTTCTGTCGCTGCCGCGCAGCGACATCGAGGCCTATCTCGTCGCCGCTGGTCTAACCGCGCTCCGCGATCCGTCGAACGCCAACCGCAAATATCGTCGCAGCCGGATTCGCCAGACCATTGTGCCGGCGCTGTGCGCCGAGCAGCCGGACGTCGAGCGCGCGACCGCCGAGCTGTGCGCGCGCCTGTGGCGCGATGAAGAGGCGCTCGAATTTGCTGCGCGGCAGGCGCTCGATAGGGTCCGCGTGGACGACGACACGATCCGAATCGACGCACTGACCGAGCTGCCGAGCGGCCTCATCGCGCGCGTGCTGCGGCTGGCCTGCCCGACGCCGCTTTTGGCGGTGCACCTGGTGGCGCTGCAGGCTCTCGTCGCTCGGTCCCATGGCACCGGCGAGCTCCATCTGCCCAACCGCGTCACCGCCGAGCGCCGCAGCGGCGTACTGCGCTTCGTCCGCGACCGGGCGTGACCGCGATTTTCCGTCGACCTTTCGCTCGCCAGGCGGTTGAAGATCGGCCGGCGCGCCCTATACTTGCTACGAAACTCTTGCTAGAGATCAACCCGGCCGCGCGACCCCGCGCGGCCCACCCCAAGCTGTGAGGTCCCGTTGCGACAGTCTCAAAAAACGCTGATTTTCTGGGGGTTTCTCGCGCTGATGGTCTGGGCCATCTACGAGATGTTCTCCGGCCCCAAGGGCGGCGACCAGAAACTCGAGTTCAGCCAGCTCATCCAAGAGGTGCAGCAGCGCCCCGAGCATCTCAAGCACATCACGATCAAAGGCGAGAGCTGGAAGGGCGAGTTTTCCGACGGCCACAAGTTCCGCACCATCGGGCCGGACAAGGTCGGCGTCGACACGCTCGCGCTGTTGACCCACGCCGGGCGCGACGGCAAGCAGACTGTGGCATTCGACATCGAAGAGAAGGACGAAAATTCGCTGCTCTCCGTCGCGCTGAGCGCGCTTCCGCTCGTGGCCATGGTCTTCATCTTCATCTTGTTCATGCGTCAGATGCAGGCCGGCGGCGGCAAGGCCATGTCGTTTGGCAAGTCCAAGGCCAAGCTCTTGAGCGATCACCAGAACAAGGTCACCTTCGCCGACGTTGCCGGTGTCGAGGAGGCGCGCGACGAAGTCGAAGAGATCATCGCGTTTTTGAAGGACCCCAAAAAGTTCACCAAGCTCGGCGGCCGCATCCCCAAGGGCGTGT
>JBBQIO010001043.1:0-1548 GCA_038325015.1 Polyangia bacterium | reverse complement strand
TTGATCGAAGCTCGGTCCCGAGGCGCCCGGATGGCAAGGCGAGAGAAGGGAGCTGGCCCGTCGGCCAGTGACCGACGAGCAACGAAGCCAGCCGGGATGCATCGGGGGCGAGAACGAGCAAGTTATCCATTCGTGGGCCCTTAGGCGACGCTTAAAACGACCTTCCCGAAGGGCTCATTTTTGGCCGTGAGCGCGTGCGCCTCGCCGGCTTTGTCGAGGGGCAACACGCAATCGACGATCGCTTTGAGCTTTCCGTTTGCGACCAGCGGCATCACATGACGAGCAAACGCACGGCCCACAGCGATCTTCTCTTCGAGCGGCCGCGCGCGCAGCTGCGTGCCGATGAGGCCGATGCGTTTGCGCAGCAGCAGCGCTAAATTGAGCTCGGTCGTATGGCCGCCCATCATGCCGACTAAAATGATTTTCCCTCGATGGGCGGTGCACGCGAGATCTTCTTGAACGTAACTGCCGCCGACCAACTCGATGACGACCTGCACGCCGAGCCCGTTGGTCTTGGCCAACACGGCGTCGCTGAATTTTCCGTCGAGCGTGACGATTCCCTCATCCATACCGAGCTCGCGTGCGCGTTCCAACTTGCTTGCCGTGCGCGCCGTTCCAATCACGCGTGCGCCCATCGCTTTGGCAATTTGAGTTGCTGCAGTTCCAACGCCGCTTCCGACCGCGTGAATTAAGACCGTTTCACCGGCGGCTAGCCCGGCCTGTGAGACCATCGCATCGTAGGCCGTGGTGAACGCTTCGGGCAGCGCTGCGCCGTCAGTGTACGAAGTATTTTCCGGTAAACGGGCGAGCGTGCGGGCGTGGACGATCACGTACTGGGCGTACGTTCCGCCGCCCGCCAAGCCACAAACGCGCTCGCCGATTTGCAAAGCGGCCCCGTCGAGCGGCTCGACATTTTCGCCGAGCGCGTCGATCTCGCCGGCAAATTCAAGGCCAGGAATGTCTTTCGGAGACCCAGGCGGTGCTGGATATGCGCCCTGTCGCTGCAGAAGATCGGCGCGGTTCACTGCCGTTGCGTGAACGCGAATGCGCACCTCGCCGTGGCCTGGCTCGGGGCGGGCAACCTCACGAAGCTCGAGGACCTCAGGACCACCGAACTCACGAATCACGATCGCGCGCATCACGCGAGCATGTGCGTCTGAACACGAAGCGGTCAAGCGGCTAGGGCGCCTCAAGCAGCGCAACTCAGCTCCAACCCTCCGTGAAGCGATCGGTGTTGACATAGCGTCGCGAGATCGCGAGTCTGGACGGCTATGCACGCTTACGACCACAGCGAACGCTACGACGTCATCGTCGTCGGCGCTGGCCATGCTGGCTGTGAGGCTGCGCTTGCCGCGGCGCGACTCGAAAGGCGCGTGCTGCTCCTGACCGGAAATCTCGACACCGTCGGGCAGATGTCCTGCAATCCGGCGGTGGGCGGCGTCGCCAAAGGGCACCTGGTCAAAGAGATCGAAGCGCTCGGCGGCGCGATGGCACGCGTGGCGGACGCGTGCGGCATTCAGTTTCGCCGGCTCAACACCAGCAAAGGGC
>JBBQIO010001042.1:0-1552 GCA_038325015.1 Polyangia bacterium | reverse complement strand
CCCAAAAAGGTCGGATGGGCGCGCGCGACTGCGTCGGAATCGCGGAACTGCATGCGTCCAGCAAAACGGGCAAAGCCGTCGCAGAACTCGGCCCAGCCGGCGGAGGTCGTTTCGTCAGCGTCGGAAAAGAGCGTCTCGGCGGCCTGGCAGGTCCAGTGATCTTCGCCGTATACGAAGCTCCCCAAAAGCGGCGCGTAGGCCCCTTGGGTCAGATAGCGCATGCCGCGTCGGCCGGCGTCGAGCCATTCGGCAGCGGAAGCATTGGCACGGTCGACGTGCGCCCAGCGTCCCAAAGCCAGCGTCGCCTCGCCGGAGTAATAAAGCAGTCGGGTCGCCAAATCGCGTTGATCGTGCGCAATGTCGTAAAGATGGCAAAAATCGCCATCTTCCTTTTGCATGAAGGTCAAAAAATGGGCCAGGCGACGCGCCCAGCCGGCAAAGCTCGCGTCGCCGGTGGTGCGCTGATATTCGGCGGCCGCGACGAGTGCCAGCGCAGTGGCGCCCAGGTCGGCGGTCTCGTCGTCGCCGACGCAGGCCGAGATCGGTGTGTCGCAGTGGCCCCCGGGGCGCGCCTGGGCGACCAGGTAGCGGAGCGCGCGCTCCACCGCGTCGCGCAGGGTCGCCGTCGGAAACGGCCCGTACAGGCGGGCCATGAAATAGACCGCGCCGGCATGGCGCGGCAGCGAGTATCCGCCTTGCGAATGGCTTTCGGGCTCGGCGGTGTCGACCTCGTAGTCGAAGCTGCCGTCGGGCAAAAGATGGCGCACCAGATAGTCGCCCGCGGCCACGGCCGCGCGTGAGAGCCGCTCGGCCGTCGGCGCTTCCGGCGCTTCGAGTGGCATCCCGGCGGCCACTAGAAGCGCGCGCCCGTCGTGGGCCGCGCTTTCGACGAAGCCGTCGGTGCGAAAGCGAAAGAGCCGCATCGATCCGGCACCGACGTCGGCACCGGGTCGAACGGGGACTCGCTCCGCGAGCAGCGCCAGGACCGCGTGCGTGTCGAGCCCAATCTCGAGCTCGACGCCGGCGAATGGCCGATGACCGAGGAGCAGTTGGTCGGCGAGGAGATCGTCGGGCAGAAGTACCGCCTCGCCGGCATCGGTCGCCGCGCCGATCCCGTCTTGCCCCGGCATGACCGCGAACAGCATGGCCAGCCAGGGGCGAGTCGGAAGCGGGGCACGGCCGCGCTCGATGTCGACTTTGAGGCGGCCGCGCCGACGAATCTCCGGCGCCGGCACCATAGAGCGCAGCGCGCGACTCGCGCTGCCCAACGCCTCGCCGAGGGTCGCGCCGGTGGCCTGCGTCCGAGCGACTGCCTTGCCACCGTCGTACAGCGTGACCCATAGTCGCCGGTGGAACGGCAGGGGTACGGCGTCGACCGTGACCGGGACTCCTTGGGGGGCGTCGATGAGCGCGCGCAGAGCCCGTATCGTCGCCTGCTGCGAGGCGGGCGGCAACGACGGCATCAGAAATATGCAAAATCTAAAATAGACGACAGCAAACACAAATAACAGCAGCATTAGACAAACGAGCATGAAACGTGTCATTTGGTTGA
>JBBQIO010001041.1:0-1558 GCA_038325015.1 Polyangia bacterium | reverse complement strand
AGACGAATGGCGATTCGGTGCGCTTTCAACCGAAGGGCTTCAACCAGCTCTACGGAACGCCGGGCGCGCGCGAGGCCTTCATGCGCGGCGCCGACCCCGACTCGATGATCGACGCGACGCTGGCGCCCGCGGTAGCGTTCCAGCAGGCGACGCGCAGATATCGGTTGTACAAGTAGAGCGCGAAGGGTGAGACGCTTGGGACTACAAGCCAACGAATTGAAGAGCGGACAAAAAACGGATTGGAACCGACAACAAACGAAACTGCGATCGCGGTGTGAATCGAGGTTTCCGTTTCTTGTCCGCTTTTTCCGTGTGTAGTCGTTTCATCAGCGGTTAACGCTCGTGCTCCAGCGCGGCCTCATGCGCTACAGGTACCGCTGTGCAGCCGCGAAGACCGCGTCGATGTCGCCCGGCATCGTACCCGGATTCACGATGCACGAGCGCAGCCACGTGCGGCCGCGCAGCACGGTGCTCGAGAGGAAGGCCGCACCGCCGAGCTGCAGGGAGGCGAGCACGCGCTGATTGAAGGCGTCGGTGGCTGCGTCGTCGCCGCGCAGCGCAGCGGGAACTGCGCGGAAGCAGACGATACTCAGCCCCTGCGGCTCCCAGAGCTCGAAGGCGGGGTTCGCACGAACCAGCTCGGCGAGCCGGCGCGCCATCGCGATGTCGTGCGCGATGAGGGACCCGTAGCCCGACGTCCCGAAGTAGCGTAGCGCCATCCACAGCTTGAGCGCGCGGAAAGGGCGCGTCTGCTCCGAGCCGTATTCGCTGAGCCACGGTGGCCCCTGCACGCCGTGCGTGTCATCGTCGCTGCGCAGATACGGCGGCACGAGGCTGAAGGTGTCGCGCATCAGCTTCGCGTCGCGAATCAGCACCATCCCGGCATCGACCGGCACGTACAGCCATTTGTGCGCGTCGATCCCCACACTGTTCGCGCGCCCGATCGTCGCGAGCGCCGGGCGGAATTCGTCGGTGAGGATCGCCGGCGCGCCGTAGCCGCCGTCGACGTGCAGCCAGACGCCGTGCTTCGCGCATACGTCGGCGATCGCATCGAGCGGGTCGATTGCGCCGGTGTTCACGGTGCCTGCGCTCGCGATCACGGCGACCGGCAATACACCTCTGGCGATGTCCTCCGCGAGTATCGCATCCAGCGCGTCCGCGCGCATGCACAGCGCGTCATCGCTCGGCACGATGCGCAGCGATGCGCTGCCGAGCCCGAGGAGCTCGACCGCCTTCTGGTGGCAGGAGTGCGCTTCGGCCGTCTCGTAGACGCACATGCGCACGGGCGTTGCTGTCGCGCTCAGGAGATGCGCGCCGTCGCGGCGCATGTCCCAGCCGACGCGCGCGGCAGCGGCGTGTCGCGCCACGGCCAGCCCGGTGATCGCGGCGGCCGAGCTGCCGCTCACGAGCAGACCCATGCTCCCGGCCGGGAAGCCAAAGATCGTCTTGAACCACTGAATCACTTCGCGTTCGATCCAGACCGCGGCGTGATTGCCGCCGGCGACGCTGGGATTCATCGCCGCCGCGAGCGCCTGGGCGAAGATGCCGATCACGGCAG
>JBBQIO010001040.1:0-1560 GCA_038325015.1 Polyangia bacterium | reverse complement strand
CGTTGAAGCGCTGCATCAACAGCGTGTAGTCGCCGCCGTGTGCCGAGAGCAGGTACAACGCGTCTGCGGCGGCGAGACCGACGATCAGCCACGGCACCGCGTAGTTGCGCGCGTTCTTTGAGCGGTAGACAGCACTCATCATCGCCAGCGCCGCCAGCACGAAGAAGCCGAGCTCGGCCGCGAAGGCGCCCAGAACGCAACGTCGGCTTCGACCAGGAACGCGGCGCGCGCGATGAGCCACAGCGCACAGGCGACGGCGAGCGCGCGGCCATGGAGCGGATTGATGCCGGTCCAGTTGGCTGCCGCCGTCATAAGAAAGCCGACTGCGATCGTCGCGACGAAGCCCCAGAGCATCTCGTGTGCATGCCAGGCGATCCCTTGCAGCGGACCGGTCAGCAACTGCGGCGCGTAGATCCAGATCGCGATCGCGATCACCGCCCAGGCCGTGCCGGACAGATACAGGGGGCGAAAGCCGAGCCCGAGGAACGCGTCCAGGCTCGGCGCTGGCAGAGAAGAGTGCGTGGTCGGCTCCTTCGAAAGATCGGCGCTGGGGCTCGATTGCAACGCCCCACGCGTCGTTGGCCGCACCAATTGTGGCCTGCGTCGATGCCCATGTCGTCGTGACCGAACCAAAGGCACAGCTACATTGACGCCATGAAGAGACGCGGCAACACATGAATCGCAAGATCGCCGCGACGGCATTCGAGCCGACGCCCATCAAGTCCTATCGAACGCTGCCGACGTTGCTGAAGGCCGTGCGCGACTGCCGAGTCTGTGAAGAGCATTTGCCGCTCGGTGCCCGGCCGGTGCTGCAAGTGGGCGCCGGCGCGCGCATCCTCATCGTCGGCCAGGCGCCCGGGGCCCGCGTCCATGCGAGCGGGGTTCCGTGGGACGACGCCAGCGGCGAGCGGCTGCGCACATGGATGGGCGTCGACGAGGCGACCTTCTACGACGACGCGCAGATCGCCATCATTCCGATGGGCTACTGCTATCCGGGGCGCGGCGGTGGCGGCGATCTGCCGCCACGGCGCGAGTGCGCCGAGCTGTGGCTCGACCAGTTGCTGAAGAAGCTGCCGCGTGTCGAGCTGACGTTGCTGATCGGCCTGCATGCACAGCGCCATTTCCTCGGCGCGCGGCGCCAGTCGACGTTGACCGAAACACTGCGAAGGTGGCAAGACCATGCGCCCGACTACATCCCTCTACCCCATCCCTCGCCACGCAACACCCCCTGGTTTCAGGCGCATCCCTGGTTCGAGCAGGAGCTCGTGCCCATGTTGCGCGGCAGAGTTCAGCGGCTTCTCTCTGGCTGAGCGTCCTGCGCCGCGGAGGGCCGTATCGGCGACCGGTGCGCGCCCACCACCCGCGGCGCCCGCGCGTGCAACCGAGACGAAAGCCACCACCGACTCGCAACGCGTTGCCTTCACCATCGGCCACTCGACGCGGCCGATGGCGGAATTCATCGACATGCTGACCGGACACGGGATCAACACACTGGTCGATGTGCGCACCGTGCCGCGCTCGCGCCACAACCCGCAGTACAACCGCGACACGATGCCCGAA
>JBBQIO010001039.1:0-1564 GCA_038325015.1 Polyangia bacterium | reverse complement strand
GTGGGTGATTCGGAAGAGCGCGCGCACTGCGGTCGCCGAGTCGAGCTCGAAGATCACCGCGATGGTCGAGAAGCTGGAGGCCGGTCAGGCCAATATCGACAAGCTGATCAACGCTTCCCCTGCGGTTCCTCCGGTGATGGAGCGCGCGAACCCGTTCGATGCCGATTCGATTCGAGAAGCCGCCGCACAGGCACGTGCTGAAGCCGAAGAGGCTCGCGATCGCGCCGACGAAGCCCGTGATCGTGCGGACGACATGCGTGACCAGGCCCAAGAGCTCGCTAATGCGCGCCGTGAAGAAGCGGCCGCGAAGCTCGACGCTGCCAAGGCTCACGCTGAAGAGCTCAAGGCGATCGCGGCTTCCGCTGATGCCGTCGCGACTGGCCCGTTGACGGTGAAGAGTGGCACGACCGTAAAGACAGCCATTGCCTACGGGGGCCCTGTCGTCATCGAGAAAGACGCCGTCGTTCAAGGCGATGCGGTGGCCTTTGGGGGAGACGTGGTGCTGCAGGGCAACGCGAAAGTGAACGGCGATGCGGTGTCGTTCGGTGGTCGAGTCGTGAAAGAAGCCGGCTCCCAGATTCATGGCGAGCAAGTCGGGTTCGGCAGCACTGCATTTGGTCAAGCGATGGCGAGCAAAGTCGTGAAAGAAAAGATCGCCGAAGATACGGGCGCGAAGGCCGATGATGACAGCGTGCAAAAGAAGGGTGGCTCATCGGTGGCCAGCTTCTTCGCTTCGTTCGCGATTCTCTTCGGCTTGGGTTTCTTGATGATGATGTTCGCTCCGAATCGAGTGCGAGTGATGGAGTCGAGCATGCGCGTCGAGCCAGTGAAGAATGGCTTCGCGGGCTTCATGGCCTTGTTGGTCTCGGTTCCGTTGACGGTGGTGTTGATCATCACGCTGATCGGAATACCCGTCGCGCTGCTGATGTGGATCGCCGTCGGGTTCACTGTACCGATTGGCTTGGCGGTGTTGTCGAGAGCCATCGGAGGCCTGATGCCCCTGGGAGGCGCACGTCGAACGCAGGCGCTGGTGCTCACGGTTGGAGTGTTGATGTTCTTGCTGGCGGCGCGAATCCCCTTCCTCGGGCCGGTCGTGGCATCAGTCGCGATCTTCCTCGCCCTGGGAGCGATTCTGCGAACGCGCTTCGGGGCTCCTTCGCGTGGCAGCCCGGTGGTCGAGAGCTCGGTGTTTTCAGTGGCTGGCTGAGGTGAGTCACTTCAGCAGGTGCGAGTGGAGTTGCTCGAGCAGCGGTTGCAGCACTTTCACTGCAAACAGGCCCACCGTATCGATCGCGGTGTGAATGATGATCGCCGGCCAAAGACTGCGGCTTGCGATCGTCACCACGCACAGCGTGCAGCCCAAAGCGAAGGTCTGAACGACGCCGACTCCTCCTTGGTAGAGATGCCCTGCCCCGAACAAGGCTGACGTCAGCAGCACGGCCGTCACATCGCGTTGCCTCGAATGGGGAGTCGTTGCTCCAAGAGCAGTTCGGAGACGACCGAGAACGAACCCGCGAAACACGATTTCTTCCCAGATTCCGGCGGTGAGGGCGATGAACGGAAT
>JBBQIO010001038.1:0-1565 GCA_038325015.1 Polyangia bacterium | reverse complement strand
AGGGACCCATACGCCGTGTCGCTAATAAGTCGGTAGGCGCACATTGCCTTTCGAAATTCGGAGCGTATGGGTCCCTGCGTTCGCAGGGACGACGCCGTGGATGTCGTGTCTGCCAGTCCAAGCTCGTCACGCGCTAGCCAGCCGCAACGCGCGGCTTTGCAGCGGGCCGGACCAGCTTCATGAAATCAGACCCGTCGAGCCACTCGCTGTTGATGTCGGACGAGTAGCGGAAATCGTCCGCCACCGGTTTTGCACCCATCGGCTCAAAATGCTTCCAGTCCCAGTGGTCGAACTGCGGGCAGATCACGTAGCGGTCGTCGATCTCGATCGTCAGGCGCGCATCGTCCTCGGTGATCATGATCTCGTGCAGTTTTTCGCCGGGGCGGATGCCGGTGACCTTGTGCGGCATGCCGGGCGCAACCGCCTCGGCGAGGTCGAGTATCTTCATCGAGGGAATTTTCGGCACAAAAATCTCGCCGCCGCGCATCATCGCGAACGACGAGAGCACGAACTGCACGCCCTGCTCCAGCGTGATCCAGAACCGCGTCATGCGTGCGTCGGTGATCGGCAGCACCTCGGCGCCTGCATCCACGAGACCCGTGAACAGCGGCACCACCGAGCCACGCGAGCCGATCACGTTGCCGTAGCGGACCACCGAGAATTTCGTTCCCGCAGTGCCCGACAGATGGTTCGCGGCCACCATGATCTTGTCGGAGGCGAGCTTCGAGGCGCCGTAAAGATTGATCGGGTTGGCGGCCTTGTCCGTCGACAGCGCGATCACCCGCTTGACGTTGTTGTAGATCGCAGCCTTCACCACGTTCTGCGCACCGGTGACGTTGGTCAGAATGCACTCGCACGGATTGTATTCGGCGGTCGGGATGATCTTCAGCGCCGCCGCGTGCACCACGATGTCGGTGCCGCGCATGGCCATTTCCAGCCGGCTCTGGTCGCGCACGTCGCCGATGAAGAAGCGCAAGCGGTCGAACATCTGCGGCAGACGTTCCTTCAACTCGCGGGCCATCGTCTCCTGCTTGTGCTCGTCGCGCGAGAACACGACCAGCCGCCGCGGCGCGGCGCGCAGCCGCAGCACATGCTCAACGAACGCACGGCCGAACGATCCGGACCCACCGGTGACGATGACCGACGCCCCCTCCAGATCCAGGGACGGCTGGTCGAAACTGCGTGGCTGAAGGCTGCTCATGGCCGCCTTTCTATTGGAGGAGCGCTCGACTGTCTAGGCTCACGGCTCGCGCCGAAGCCAGAATTCTCGCTTAGAATCAATCATGTAGATGCTTTGCCGCCTGCTTCAGCAATCAGGCAAAGCCGCGCCGGATCGCCTGCTCGATGGCGCCCTCATAGCGCCGTGTCGGATCGAGCGGCATTTCGGCCAGCATGACCGAACGCTGGCGCAGGCCTTCCTGCACGCGCCAGGACTCCTCCAGCGTCAGCCGCACCAGCGCCTCACGCATCGCGCCCACGTCGGTGACCGACTGGAACGTCGCCTCGGGCAGATGAAAGCTGGTCAGCTTCTCGCCGTAGCCGACGAAGATGCCGGTGGTCTGCAC
>JBBQIO010001037.1:0-1567 GCA_038325015.1 Polyangia bacterium | reverse complement strand
AGGCAATCTGCTGGCTTCCGCCCGCCAGCTGGCGACGAGCTACGACTCGACGAGCCTGGCCTGGACCGATATCGCCGACAGCGCGGTGACGACTGCGCTCGCTCCCGTCGGCGTCATCATGGCCGAGCCGCATTACGAGCCCAACCCGATCATCGAGCGCGCGCTCGACGTGCTGTTCATCCTGCACGCCGACCACGAGCAGAACTGTTCGACCTCGGCGATTCGCACGGTCGGCTCGTCGCTGGTCGATCCCTACTCGGCGGTGGCCGGTGCGGCGGCAGCGCTCTACGGCCCGCTCCACGGCGGCGCCAACGAAGCCGTCCTGCGCATGCTCAAGCAGATTGGCGACGTCAAGCATGTCCCCGGCTTCATCAAAGAGGTCAAGGAGGGCAAGGGCGAGCAGCGCCTGATGGGCTTCGGCCATCGCGTGTACAAAAACTACGATCCGCGCGCCAAGGTGATCAAAAAGCTGGCCGACGTCGTGTTCCAGGTGACCGGCAAGTCGCCGCTCCTCGACATCGCGCTGGAGCTCGAGAAGGTGGCGCTCAACGACGACTACTTCATCAAGCGGAAGCTGTACCCGAACGTCGACTTCTACTCCGGGCTCATCTACCAGGCGATCGGCTTTCCGGTGGACATGTTCCCGGTGCTGTTCGCCATCCCGCGCACCGTCGGATGGCTGGCGCAGTGGGAGGAGATGTTGCAAGACGAAGAGCAGAAGATCGCGCGTCCGCGGCAGATTTACACCGGCTACGACGAGCGCAAGTACACCGCCCTGGAACGTCGAATTTAGTCCTGTCCTCGCCCGCCAAAGCACCGATCACGGCTCGACTCGCCGGTCTTTTGGACCGCGCGGTAAAGCCGATCCTGTTCGGCTCGCTGCATCGACGCCGCACGCAGACGCAATCGCCCGACCGGCGCGCCGAGCTGATGCGCGCCATCGCCTTTTATCAGGAGCTCGACGACGCCACGTTTTTCCCGGCGCCGCCGGTGCCGCGCCTCCTGGCCGAGGAGCGCCACAGGCATGTGGTGGACATCAAGTGGTCGAGCAACTATCGACCGGCGTTTGCCGAGGTCGCCGACCGTTGGCTGCGCGCCGAGCCCAATCGGTACGCGTATGCGCGGCTTCTTTTGCACGACGACCCGACGGCGGACGGACGCCCGCGCCCGACGCTGATCTGCCTGCACGGCTACCGCGGCGGGGTGACGCGGCTCGACGAATGGTCGTTCGAGACCCGACGTTTTTTTTCGCTCGGCTTCGATGTCGCCCTCTTGCAGCTGCCGCATCACGGCAAGCGCTTCAGCGACGACGTGCCACGCTGGCCGTCGCGCTCGTTGGGTTGGGTCAATGAGGGATTCGGCCAGGCGATCTGGGATGCGCGCAGCCTGGCGGCATGGATGGCACGACGGTCTGCCGGATCGACGTTGGCCCCGGCGATGGTCATGGGGATGAGCCTGGGCGGCTATGTCGCCGCGCTGTGGGCGACGATCGAGCCGCTGGCGTTCGTCGCGCCGGTGATTCCAGTCGGCTCATTCGCCGAGCTGATCTGGGCCGACCATCACCTCC
>JBBQIO010001036.1:0-1569 GCA_038325015.1 Polyangia bacterium | reverse complement strand
GCTCGATCGAGACGTAACCGGGCTGTGCCTTCACGCGCGCCAGCCAGGCCGTGATGTGCGGATAGCGCGACAGGTCGAACGCGCCCTCGTGCGCCACGTGCGTGTAGGCATAGAGCGCGATGTCGGCGAGCCCGTAGCGGCCGTCGACGAAGAACGTGTTGGTCGCGAGATGCGTCTCCATCACGTCGAACGCGGCGTAACCCTTCTTCATCAGATCGGGTAGGGCGGCTTCCTGCTGCGGCGTGAGCGTGTCGAAGAAGTGCTTCCAGAAGCGCGCGACGGCGATGTAGGGCTCGTGGCTGTACTGCTCGAAGAACATCCACTGCAGCGTCTGCGCCCGCGCCATCCGGTCGGCTGGTGCCAGGGGCGTTCCTTCCGCCAGGTACCAGAGGATGGCGCCCGACTCGAACAGGAACGTGCCGTCCTCGAGCTCGAGCGTCGGGATACGGCCGTTGGGGTTCTTCTTCAGGAAAGCCGGCGTACGCGTCTCGCCATTCAGGATGTCGCATTCGACACGGTTGAAGGGCAGGCCGAGCTGCGACAGCAGCAGCCACGTCTTGTAGCCGTTCCCCGATCCCGTGAAGTCGTAGACGGTGAGCATCGTCGCTACTCCGCGGCCACGCGCGCCACGGCGGCGGCCTTGGCCATGAGGTGCGTGTGGATGCGGTCGGCGGCATCGCGGCCGTCGCGTACCGCCCAGACCACGAGCGAGGCGCCGCGCACGATGTCGCCGGCGGCGAACACGCCGTCCATGCTGGTCATCATGTTCTTCCAGTCGATCTTGAGCGTGCCCCAGCCGGTCACGCCCAATTCGGACGCCTCGAACATCCGGGGCAGATCTTCCGGGTCGAAGCCCAGCGCCTTCAACACGAGGTCGGCCTCGATGTTGACGTGGCTGTTGGGAATTTCCTGCGGCGTCTGACGGCCGGTGGCGTCGGGCATGCCGAGATGGATGCGCACCGTGCGGACGTGGCTGACCTTGTCGTTGCCGAGGAAAGCCTGCGGGGCCGACAGCCAGACGAACTCGACGCCTTCTTCCTCGGCGTGCTTCACCTCGCGCTGCGAGCCCGGCATGTTCGCCCGGTCGCGGCGATACAGACACTTCACCGACTTCGCGCCCTGGCGCACCGCGGTGCGCACGCAGTCCATCGCGGTGTCGCCGCCGCCGATCACGACGACGTTCTTGCCCTTGGCGTCGAGCAGGCCAGACTCGATCTCGGGCACTGTCTCGCCGAGACCCGCGCGGTTCGACGCCGTGAGATAATCGAGAGCGGCCGCGATGCCGGCCACGCCGACGCCGGGGGCCGCGATGTCGCGCGCCTTGTAGACACCGGTGGCGATCAGCACCGCGTCATGCCGCTCGCGCAGTTGCACCAGCGTGACGTCGCGACCGACTTCGCAGTTGAGATGGAACGTGACCTGGGAATCGCGCAGCAGCTGCTCGCGGCGCTGCACGATTTCCTTCTCGAGCTTGAAATTCGGGATGCCGTAGATCAGCAGGCCGCCGACCCGGTCGTAGCGATCGTAGATCGCGACCTGATAGCCTTTGCGGCGCAGCTGCTCGGCGGC
>JBBQIO010001035.1:0-1571 GCA_038325015.1 Polyangia bacterium | reverse complement strand
TGATGAATGCGGCAAACCCGACAGACCAGCGCGACGAGCTGGCGTATCTGCGCCGGGGCGCGCCGTTCGCCGTCGAGGGGGATCATGATTTTGCCGAAGCGCGGCGACAGCTGACCGAGCTGTCCTCCGCCCTCGGGCGTGGACCAGAGGGCTTAGAACGGGCGCGCGGCCTGGGAATTTCGGCGTACCTCGAAGGCATCGAGCCCCACGAAGCGAAGCTGCGCGCCGCGGCCCCCGAGCTGTGCAGCGGCATCGAGCGCACCTTCGGCGAGCTTCGCTACGCGCTCGATCACCGCGACGTGGCGAGCGCGCGTTCGAGCCTGTCGAGCCTGTTTGCGCTCCTCGATCGCGCCGACGCGCTTCGGGACGGCGGCGCCAGCGTGGCCTTTTTCGCGGCGCTGACGATCGCGCTGCGCGAGGGTTTCGAGATAAGTTTGCTGGTGGCCGCGCTGCTCGCCTTCGTCCGCAAGAGCGGCCATGGCGAAAAGGCGCGCTGGGTCCACGTCGGTTGGATGGCGGCGATTCCGGCTGGGGTATTGACCTGGTTTGGCGTCGGCGCTGCGCTGGCTGGCGCCGAGCGTGAGTTGACCGAGGGCGTGCTCACGTTATTTGCCGCGGGCATGCTCTTGTTCGTCAGCCACTTCGTGCTTGGCAAGTTAGAATCGCAACATTGGCTGAAATTTCTCAAGAAGCGCACGGTCGACGCGGCCGGCGACGCGAGTCAGGCGCGCGTGCCCTGGGCGCTCGTCCTAGTGGCCTTCGTCGCGGCCTATCGCGAAGCGATCGAGATCGTGCTGTTCTTCCGCGCCTTGGCCATGGGCCAGGTCGGTCGCGGTGTCGCGGTGGTCGCCGGCGCGGCCGTCGGCACGGTGGTGCTGGTGTCGCTGGTCACGGTCATGTCGCGCCTCGGTCGCCGGCTCAATCCGCGCCCGGTGATGCTGGCCTCGGGACTGCTTTTGACGGCACTCGCGGTCTCGCTGGTCGGCCAAGGCCTGCACGCGCTGCAAGAGGGCGGCTACCTGCGCATCACGCCGCTCGGCGGTCCGCGCGTGCCCACGCTCGGCTGGTTTGCCACCGTCGAGGGAATGTTGGCGCAGCTGGTGGTCGTGGCGCTGGTGTTGGTGCCGTGGCTGCTGGAAAAGCTCAAGACCCCGCAGCCGCCCGCAGCGCCGCGTTTGGCCTAATCGCAAACAATTTCCTACCGCGAATTCGCACCCGCGCATGAGCCTGCGGACGCGGCTCCTGGTCGGGTTGACGGCGCTGGTGCTGGTCGCAGTGACGTCGGCCGGCTGGCTGATGCTGCTCTATGGCGAGCGCGGGCTGGCCGCCGCACAACACGACGCCAATGCCGCGCTCGGGCGGCAGATCGCCGGCATGCTGCAGAGCAGCATTAATCCGCACACGCCGCTCGATGCGGCGGCCAACGTCGAGCGCTTCGAGGCTATGGCGCGCGCATTGTCCGGCCCCGCCCCGACCGCGATCAGCGTCGTCGACAACACCGGTCGCACCATTTACGGCGCGGTCTCCGCCGCCGCCGAACCCGAGCTGGTCGAGGCGCGGGCCGGAGCCAC
>JBBQIO010001034.1:0-1571 GCA_038325015.1 Polyangia bacterium | reverse complement strand
TCGACATGGCGCCCATAAAACGCGCCGTCGCGATGCGCCGCCATTTCCATCTCGACTTTCATGACGTCGAAGGACGTCACCCGCAGGGCCTTGATGAACTCGGGCGCGCCGGCCTGCATGACCTCACGCACCTCCTGCTTCAAGACGCCGAATTTCTGCAGGAGCAGGGATACGCGGACTGACGAGTCGACCCCTTCGCCGAGCTTGCCGCCGACGCCGGACGACCGAAAGCTCGACTCATTGTCGATCGCAAAGCCCAGCAGGCGTGCGGCCAGTGCCGGCCCCAGGAATCCGCGCGTTACACGATACGGGGGCAGCGGTGCCGCCATCAGACCGCGATCACGACGCCGTCGTGGCCGGGATCGGCGCCGCCATCGAGTCCGTTCTCGTGGACGCGGATGGCGTGGACGGCTGCGAAGCCGAAACCGTACGGACTGCGCACGACGGAATAGCCCTGCCCCTTCAGCTCGCGCTCGACCCTGCCCTGGATGCGGTTGGAGATGTCGATCGTGTCGGAGGTCGCCGAGAAGCGTGCGGCGCTCACCGCCTCGACCATAGTCATATCGAAATCGAGCGCGTTCAGGATCACGTGCAGCACGCCCATGGCGATCTGCGTGGCGCCCGGTGCGCCGATGATGAGGTGTGGTTTGCCGTCCTTGAAGATGATCGAGGGCACGACAGAGCTGAAGCGTGCCTTGCCCGGCGTGATCGAACCGGCGCGGCCCGGACGCGGATCGAACACGCCCATGCAACCATTGTACATGAAGCCCAGGCCCGGCGAGATCACGCCGGAGGGCATGCCGAGCGAATGGGTCATGGTGAAACAGTTGCCATCCTTGTCGAGCACCGAGATGTGCGTGGTGTCCTTCGAGACTGCGCCCGAATTGAAGCGCGTGACGGAGGCTTTCACGCCGCGTCGGATCTCGTCGGCCATCGGCTAGGCATAGGTCTTCGACGTGAGCTCGCCGACCGGCACTGTCACGAACTTCGGATCGCCAACCTTCAGGTCCTTGTCGACGGTCGCGCGCTTCATCGCTTCGCAAACGATGCGCACGTACTCGGTCGAATTGTGCTCCATCCCGCCGAGATCGAAGTTCTCGAGGATATTCAGCATCTCGAGCAGCATCACGCCGCCGCCCGGTGGCTGGTTGGTCGAGACGTCGTAACCGCGATACTTGCCCCACAGCGGCTCGTTGCGCGTGGTCTTCCACGCCTTGAGGTCCTCGATCGACAACAGCGCGTCGTTCTTCTTCATGTCCTCGTCGATCGCGCGCGCGATCTCGCCCGAATAAAATACGTCGGCGCCGCCCTTGGCGATGGCACGCAGGGTCTGGCCGTAGTCGCGGTTCATCACCGCGTCGCCCACGCGTTTGGGCGTGCCGTCGGGCCTGCAATAGAGCGCGCGCGCCGCCGGTGTGAAGCCGGTGCGCTCGAAATTGGGCGCGCGGCCGAAAGCGCCATCGTCGGCCCACCAGAAATGAACGTGCGGGCGCACCGTCCAGCCGTTCTCCGCCCAGTGGATGGCGGGCTCGACGATGCGCGACCACGGCAGGCTGCCGTGCTCCTTGTGC
>JBBQIO010001033.1:0-1573 GCA_038325015.1 Polyangia bacterium | reverse complement strand
GGCAACTCACCACCGGAGAGACCCATGCACATCCTCGCCATGCTCATTGTCGGCCTCGTCGTCGGCGCGCTCGCCAAGCTGGTCTCGCCAGGACCGCACTCGCACAGCATCA
This sequence comes from Polyangia bacterium, assembly GCA_038325015.1. GTDB lineage: Bacteria > Myxococcota_A > Polyangia > Palsa-1104 > Palsa-1104 > JBBQIO01. The sequence goes on along the minus strand of JBBQIO010001033.1, from coordinate 1,461 downwards.
TCATGACGATTCTTCTGGGCATCGTCGGCTCGATAGTCGCAGGCTTTATCGGCCGCTCGTTAGGTTGGTATCGAACGCCGGGCGACGCTCCCGGGCTCATCATGTCGACCGTAGGCGCGATGATCGTCCTTGGGATCTATCATCTGGCGATGCGCAACCGTGCGGCCTCTTAAGTTAAACTAGGGATCGTTCGTGGACATCACCCAGCTCATTCTCGACGATCATCATGAACAGCGGCGACTGTTTGCCATTTTGGACGAGCTGCGCTCGGCGGAACGCCGCGACTTGCAAGCCGTCTGGGCTCGCCTGTCAGCGTTGTTGATTCTTCACGCGGAGGCCGAAGAGCGGTTTTTCTACCCCGCTCTTTTGCAGGTCGGGCATGGGGCGGGCACCAAGGACAGTGCCGCCGCCGAGACCAAAGACGCCATCAAAGATCACAACAAGCTGCGCCAGGCGTTGGCCCGCGCCGCGGCCGAGGAGGTCGGAACCGAGGCCTGGCACGAGGCGACCGGTGCCGCTCGCGAAGAAAACAGCGACCACATGGGCGAAGAGGAGCGCGAGGGCCTGGCCGACTTTCGCCGCCATGCGACGCTGCAAGAGCGCCACGATCTGGGGGTCGCATTCGCCGTGTTCGAAGCGCAGCACGCGCTGGGCGTGACCGCGGTCGACAAGGAGCCCAAGAAGTACATCGCCGAGCACACCCCCGGGTAGCAAGGACGGCAAGCGCCGGGCAGGCGCCTGTTGGGCTGGCGTCTGAGTCGCGCGCGCGGTAGACCACGTCCATGGATTCCGACGCCACGCTGGCGCAAAAGCTCGACCGACTCCGGCACATCGTCCGCGGCTACGGCTCGGCGCTGGTGGCCTTTTCCGGCGGCGCTGACTCGGCGCTGGTGCTCAAAGTCGCAGCCGACGAGCTGCCGGCCCGAGTGCGCGCGGTGACCGCGGTGTCCCCGACCATGGCGCGCCGCGAAAAAGAGCGCGCGGTCACGGTCGCGGCATCGCTCGGCGTGCCGCTCGACCTGGTCGACTCGCACGAGCTCGAACGGCCAGGCTTCCGGCAAAATCCCGTCGACCGTTGCTACCACTGCAAGGCCGAGCTCCTCGACGTGGCGCGTCCGTTGGCCGAGCGTCACGGGCTGGCCGAGGTCCTGCTCGGCACCAACCTCGACGACCTCGGCGATCATCGCCCCGGCCTGGCCGCCGCGCGCGAGCGAGGCGCCCGTCAGCCGCTGGTCGACGCCGAATTGACCAAGCCCGAGGTCCGCGCGCTGTCGCAACAGCTCTCCTTGCCGACCTGGGACAAACCGCAGCTGGCGTGCCTGTCGTCGCGCTTTCCCTATGGCACCGAAATCACCGACGCGCGCCTGGCGCAGATCGACGGCTTCGAAGAGGGCCTGTACGACCTCGGCTTTCGCCAGCTGCGGGTTCGCTACCACGGTCCGGTGGCGCGCCTGGAGCTCC
>JBBQIO010001032.1:0-1578 GCA_038325015.1 Polyangia bacterium | reverse complement strand
CATTTGCAGACCGAACTACGGCGGGCCGTCCGCTATCAGCGCCCCCTGGCGCTGCTGATCATCGACGTAGACCGTTTTAAAGAGGTGAACGACGAGTTCGGCCACCCGGCGGGCGATGCCGTGCTGCACGAGATCGGCGTGCGGCTGCGCGCGGGGCTGCGCCAGAATGACCTGCTGGCACGCTACGCCGGCGATGAGTTCGCGGCGCTGCTGCCCGAGACGACCCGCGCGCAGGCGCTCGAAACCGCAAGGCGGCTACGCGAGAGCATGTCCGCGACACCCTTCGTGGTCCCGGCGCTGGTCGAACTCTCGATCGGCGTGGCCTGCTGCCCCGACGACGCCACCGACGAGGCAGCGTTGGTCGATGTCGCCGACCGGCGCATGTATCAGGACAAGCGCCCGCGCCGCGAACGCCCGTAGCGCACAAGCCCAACCACGGCCAGGTCATCCGGCGTGGCCGCCAGCAGTTCGCCCGCGCCGCGCCGCGCCAGTTCATCGGCAAAGCGCACTACTTGCCGCTGCTCGGACAACAGACAAATAGCCAGCCCGATGCCGTCACGGCGCAGGCGCTCAGCCTCGGCGTAGGTGGCGGCCAGCGTCTCCGGCGTCGGCGGGTGGTTGAAGCGCACCGCGCCCGACGCCTCGCGATGCGCGGTCGGTTCACCGTCGGTGATCAGGATCAGGTTGCGTTGGCGACCGCGCTGGCTGGCCAACAGGCCGCGTCCCAACCGCAGGGCGTCCTGGATGTTCGTGCCGAAGCCGTAGCGGTCCCAGGTCAGGCTCGGCAGTTCGGCGCGTGTCAGCGGCCGGGCCGTTTCGGAAAAACCCAACAGTAACAATTCGTCGCGCGGAAAGCGCTCGCGCAGCAGCGCCTCCAGCGCCAGCGCCAGCCGCTTGGCGGCCAGCAGGTAGCCGCGCTCGCCCATCGAGCGGCTCAGGTCGATGGCCAGCACCGTCGCGGCGCGCGACGACTCCTCGCGCTCGAAGACAGCGAAGTCACGCGCGTCGAGCTTGACCGGCACGCCCGGCCCGCGCTTGACCGCCGCGAGCACCGTGCGGCTTAGATCGAGCGTCAACGCGTCACCGAAGCGATATGAACGGGTGGCGCCGCTCAACTCGTGCCCCGCCGGCCGAGCGCGCAGCAGATGGTCGCCGCCTTGCCGGTCAGTCAGGCGCTGGAAGGCAGCGGTCAACAGCCATTCGCCGAGCAACTGCAGTGCGCGGGCGCTGAGTTCCTGCCGCGCGCCAGCCCCGCCGCGGATGAAACCCGAGCCGGCGAAGCGCGCCAGCGAACCCGCTAACCGTTCCAACCGCTCCAACGCGGCGACGCCCAACAGTGCCCGCACCAGGTCGGGGTCGATCTCACCGACATCCGCGACGCTGCGCACGCGTCGGATGTCAGCCTCCAGTTGGTCGAGCGCCGCCAACGCCGCCAGCGGATCGAAGTCGGCTCGCACACCGCCCCCCGCGCTCGTATCGCCCAGTTGCTCGCGGCCGACGCCAGCAGTCGCCGGCTGGCCGCTCAAGGCCGCGTCAATGGTTGCGCGCGTGGCGGCGTCCACGCCCGTCAGCAGCCGG
>JBBQIO010001031.1:0-1580 GCA_038325015.1 Polyangia bacterium | reverse complement strand
GGAGCGCTCAAGGCCCGCCTGGAGAGTGACCGCCGTGCACGCTATGTCGTCGTGAAAGACGGCATGGACCATGGGCCGTTCAGCGCGGTCGAGCTGCTCCAGCAAATCGCAACCCACACCTTCCTCGACGTCGATGTCGTGCGCGACTCGCTCAGCCAAGACGAACGCGCCATCAAGGACTGGGACGAGTTCGCACCGTTCGCCGAAAATGCCCGTCTTTCCCGGGATATCAGCGCGGAAAAGGCCGCCATCGAACGCGTCGTGGTGCAAGAGTCGCGCAGCACCAAGGGCAAGACGCTGATCGGCATCTTGGGCGTGGGCGCGCTGCTGCTGGTGGCCGGGCTCTGGTTCCTCAAAGCGCGCGCCAACCGTAGCGACGAAGTCGCGGTCCAAGTCGACTCGCAATCGAACATCGAGCTCGACGCGGGCCTCAACAACACCAAGGCCAAAAAGGGCGGCGGTGGCGGGCGCGTGGTTGGGCACAGCGGCGGCTTCCCGATCTTAGGTGGTGGGCAAAGCTGCGAATCGGCTCAAGCCTCTTACATAGAAGAGATGAGCGTCGGCGGTCCGCGCGGTCAGGCCGACATCACCGGCGGCCAGTACTCGGCCATCTTGAATCGTGGCAGCTACTTCGCCCACTGCGGCGTGTCAGATTCAGCCAAAAACAGCATCTGCGCGGCCGTCCAGAACGGGCGTGCGGTGGGGGTCAGCGTGGTCGTCACGCCGCGCAATCCGGGCGCTGCCTCGTGCATCGCTGCGGGCGTCCGCGGCCTGTCCTTCCCCAGTAACCCCAAGCTCGACGTGACCCACACGAGCTTCTGACGCGGACTCGAGGGGCGGACGAGACATGAAAAAACGGAAAGACGCCAGGTGCAGTGCCTGGCGGTGGCTCGGCGCAGGGGCGTTGCTGTTGGTGGGCTGCAACGTGCCGATCGCCGTCGGCCTCGACGAGAGCGACGCCAACCACGCCGTCGTCGCGCTCGAGAAGAGCGGCGTCGCGGCTGACAAAGAGCGCGACCCGGACGCTGAAGGGCGCTGGCGCATCAACGTCGCGAAAGACGACGCCTCCAGCGCCGCCGGCATCCTGGCCGCGGAGAGCCTGCCCCCCGCGGCCAGTCCGGGCCTGCTCGACACCATGGGTCAAGGCTCCATAGTGCCCAGCCAAGCCTCCGAACAGGCCAAATTCGTGGCCGGCACCGCGGGCGAGCTCGAGCGCTCCCTGCGCAGCTTGGACGGCGTGGTTTCGGTGCGGGTGCACCTCGCCATCCCGGTCCAGGACGCACTGACTCCCTCTGAGAACCCTACTCCCGCGTCGGCCTCGGTGCTGCTGCGTCACCGTGGCGCGGCGCCGCCGATTGCTGTCGGTGATATTCAGCGCTTGGTCGCGGGCGCAGTGCCCGGTCTGAGCGCGGCGCAGGTTTCCGTCGTGGCCTCACCCGTGCCGCAATCCAATCGCGTCCCGGAACGCGAGCTGTCGCGCTTCGGCCCGGTCACCGTCACGCGAGCCTCGGTGTTCCCGCTCCGTTCGATCGTCGGTGGAGCCGTTGTCTTGAACCTCGGGCTGCTCGGGGCGCTGCTCT
>JBBQIO010001030.1:0-1582 GCA_038325015.1 Polyangia bacterium | reverse complement strand
GTGGCGTCGAAGCGCGCTCGGCGGCCGGGGAGATCGCCGCGGCCGACAGCGGCGCGTTGATCGGCTTCATCGCTGGCGGTGGCGTGATCACCGGACGCGGCGGCAAGGGGGCGCTGGCGGCTGCGCCATTGGTCGAGCTGCCCGTCGACGGAGCCGCGCTTTGTCGCAGCGACTCGGGATCGGGGATCGAATGGCGCGTCGGCTCGTTGTCCGAAAAGCCATCGCGATCAATCGCACTTGGACGCGCCTTTTCCTCGGCCGCCTTTTTCGCGGCCGGCTCCTCGCGGGTCCGGCTGGCTAGCGCCTGTACCACCGCGTCCTGCATGACGCGTGTCGACTCCTCGGCAAATTCCTCCGCCGGATCGTCGAGGCCGGGCGCCGGCACGGGCAGCGGCGTCTCATGCTTCGAGTCACCACCAGAAAAATCGTTGTGGCCTGCCAGGCGTGCGCTCGGTGACGGCGCCATGGACAAGGAGGGGGACGACACCTCCATTGAACCGCCAGGCCCACTCGAAACCGCCGGTGAAGCTCCCGGTGTCGACGGCGAACTGACCGTCCCGGCCGCGCTGGCGCTGGCCCTTACGCCGGCATCGAAACGCGACTCCTGCGCCGCTTCGCCGCGCTTCTGCTTCTCCTGCAGGATCTTGCTGAGCACCGGCTGGCTCGCCGGCGCCAATCGATCGAAGCGCACCCCCATGCCAGGCGCTACCCCGGTGCGCGCTGGGTCATGGTCGCGAATCCACACCACAGGACCCTCGCCCGCGATCAGCGACGAGGAGTCCTGGAGCTGGAACTCGAACTTGAGCTGCGTGCCGACGACCAGCGGCTCCTTGGTGCGGATGAAGATTCCGCCGCGGCTGACGTCGACCGAGTAGCGCTCGATAAACTGGTCAAGGCTTGCGCTCTTGAACTTGATCTTCAAGGTGACAGGCGTTCTCATGTCTCTCCGAGAGTTTTCCGGCACCGTGGATACCTCGTCGTCTACGCAGCGACCAGCAACCACAAAAGGCCAGCAGAATAGAAGCCTTCCGCCCACATCTTAGCAGGTGAAAAAGAGCGCATGCAAACTCAACCGCACGGATGGCGCCCCGAAGCCGCGCTCCGGGCTCGATTTAGACGCTCGGCAGCGGCGAAACGGTCTGTTCGGCGCTGCGCCGTCCACCTCGGTTTCAGTGCGCTGGCCATTGGGACGTTGGCCGGGCCAGGAGTAGCTGGCGCCGCCTGGCCCGCGCCGGTCGACGATCGGGCGCACCACCTCGGGCTCGTCGCCGCCGACGATGAGCGAGCGTCGCGTGCCGGCGCCGACATCCTGGCTCAAGGTGGCAACGCGGCCGACGCGGCGGTGGCCACGGCGCTGGCGCTCGGCGTGACGTCGCCCGGCGGCTCGGGCCTCGGCGGGGGTGGGTTTTTCGTCTACTGGGACCAGCGCGCCCAGCGCGCCTGGGTGCTCGATTTCCGCGAGACCGCTCCAGCCGCGGCGCAGCGCGACATGTACGTGGTCGCGGGCAAAGACGGACGAGTCGACGCGAATGCGTCGCGATTCGGCGGCCGCGCGGTGGCCATTCCAGGTGAGCCGGCGGGG
>JBBQIO010001029.1:0-1582 GCA_038325015.1 Polyangia bacterium | reverse complement strand
CGCACCGCTGGGTGGCCAGCGACTCGCTGGTGGTGCCCGAGGCGCTGCCGATGCCGCCGCCGTTGCCGCGGCCAAAGATGGAGGACAGACGCCGCTGCAGGTTGCGCAGGATGTCGTCGAGGTCGTTCTGCGCCAGGAAGGGGCGAATGCGGGCCATGGGATGCCTGATGTAGTGGTTATAAGCGTTCATGATCGACCAGCCGCTCATTCTAACAGCCGGTGAAGGGCATCACACGCGGCTTCAGGCATCCCGGTGGGCGCGCGCTTTGGGGCGCCGCAGGCGCGCCACGCCGGCCACGCCTTCGAGCTTGGCCAGTTCGCTGGCCGCAAGCTCCACCGTGATCTCCCAGCTGCCATCGTCACGCTGCCGCTCACCACGCACCGCGTCGCGCGTGTAGAGATCGGAGCGGGCGGCCGCCGCCTTCAGTTCGACATGCAGCGTGCGCGTCCGCAGATGCGGACGCGCGGCCCGTCCCATTGCCTCGCGCAGCGCTGACAAGCCCTCGCCGCTCACCGCCGAGGCCCAGGCCTGGATCGCGATGCCCTCGGCCCCGGCCTCGACCCGTGCGCTGTCGCCGGAACGGTCGATCTTGTTGAACACCATCAGTTCGCGGATCTCGCCCGCGCCGATGCCTTTCAGGACTTCACGTACCTGGCCGATACGCTCGTTGCGCAGCGGATCGGAGGCATCCACGACGTGCAGCAGCAGGTCGGCCTCGCGCGCCTCCTGCAGCGTCGAGCGGAACGCCGCCACCAGCTCGTGCGGCAGCGAGCGCACGAAGCCGACCGTGTCGGCAAGCACCACCTCGCCCACGCCTTCGAGCTTGACCCGGCGAACGGTCGGGTCGAGCGTCGCGAAGAGCTGATCGGCTACAAAGCTGCTGGCGCCGGTGAGCGCGTTGAAAAGCGTCGACTTGCCGGCGTTGGTGTAACCCACCAGGGCGATGGTCGGCACCGGCACCTCGCGGCGCACGTGCCGGCCCGTGTCCCGCTGGCGGTCGAGTTTCTCGAGACGAGCCTTGAGGGTGGCGATGCGCTTGGCCACCAGCCGGCGATCCGTCTCCAGCTGCGTCTCACCCGGACCGCGCAAGCCGATGCCGCCCTTCTGGCGCTCAAGATGGGTCCAGCCGCGGGTGAGACGACTGCTCAGGTGCGAGAGCTGCGCAAGTTCGACCTGCAGCTTGCCTTCGAAGCTGCGCGCGCGCTGCGCGAAGATGTCGAGGATCAGGCCGTTGCGATCCAGCACGCGCCGCTGCGTGAGCTTCTCGAGGTTGCGTTCCTGGCTCGGGCTCAAAGTCTGGTCGATGAGCACCAGTTCGGCGTCGAGCGCCTCGGCCTGATCGCGGATCTCCTCCGCCTTGCCCGAGCCGACAAAGTACTTCGGATCCGGCCGTGGACGGGACGCCAGGACGGTGCCGACGCTGATCGTACCGGCAGACGCGGCCAGTGCCGCGAACTCTGCCGTGTCGCTCGGATCGACCGGGTGGCCGATGCCGACGCCGACCAGGATCGCGCGCTCGCCGCCACGCGGACGATCAAACAGCTGCGTTGCGCCGCTCACTTACTCGACAATGGCAGGTTC
>JBBQIO010001028.1:0-1585 GCA_038325015.1 Polyangia bacterium | reverse complement strand
GACGAACGAGTCGTCCTTGCTGTGCAGCACCAGCAGATAGCGCGGGTCGCTGCCATCGAAGTAGGCCTTGTCGCGCGGGGCGCAACCTCCCAGCTGGTCACGCATCTTGTTGTCGATGCGGAGGCCGACGAACAATGTGCGCTCTGAGTCGATTCGCATAACGGGCGGCCATCACATAGCATCCGGGCGGAACCGAGGTCAATGTCCGAGGGTACTGACTGGCTCGTCTACTTTTTGCGCTGCGTCGACAATTCGCTCTACTGCGGCGTGACCAACGACATCGAGCGCCGTCTCGGGGCGCACGGCCGTGGCGGCGTCAAGTACACGCGCGGCCGACTGCCCGTCGAGCCGGTCTACATCGAAGCCGGTTACGATCATGGCGGCGCGCTGCGCTGCGAGCTTCACTACAAGCGAATGTCACGAGCGCAAAAAGAGGCGCTCATCACCCAAGCGGGCGTGCAGGATTGCCCGCCACGACCGAAAACGCGGCGACGTCGCGCGTGACCACGGCGCCGGCGCCGACCTGCGCGCCACGACCCACGGTCACTCCCGGCAAGATGATCGCCCCGGCGCCGATGTCGCAGCCGGCTTCGAGCACCACCGGCGCAAAGAGCAGCGGCCGATCCATGATCGCACCCGAGCGCTCGAGCGGCAGCTCGTGCGATGAAGTGAGAATGCACACATGCGGACCGATGCCGACGCGCTCGCCGACGGTCAGCCCGCCGCCGGCATGTAAAAACGCCGCCTGGCCAATCCAACTGCCAGCACCGATTCGCAGCTGGTTGTTGTGGTAGCCCTTCAAGATCGCGTAGTGCCCCACGTAGACGTCCTCGCCGAGCGACACGTTCTCGGGGTGGAACACGAGCACCCCGGGCTCGAGCACCACCGACGCGGCGCATTCGCGCAGCTCCTGCCGACTGAACTGTCCTGAGCCGTGCGACTTGGGTGCCATAGCTGCAGAGCTTGATTCTCGCGCCAGCGCATGTAAAGACACCCCCCTTTCCCACGCGCGGCTACACCAGAAAGAAGGAGTCCCATGCAGGTCACCGTCGAGGAGCTCTCCCCCGTCGAGAAGAAGCTGGCCGTCGAGATTCCCTGGCCCTACGTCTCGCAGAAGCTCGACGAGGCCTATCGCGAGCTCGGCCGTGGCGTCGCTCTGCGCGGCTTTCGCAAAGGCAAAGTGCCGCGGCCGATCCTGGAAAAAATGTTCGGCGCCCGCGTCGAGAACGAGGTCATGGAGAAGCTCGTGCAAGAGAGCTTCTTCACCGCCGCCAACCAGCATTCCATCCAGCCGGTGGCCGAGCCCACGGTCGAGGGCGGCCATCTGCACATCCATCGCGGACAGCCCTTTGCCTACTCGGCTCGCGTCGAAGTTCGCAGCCAGATCACGCCCAAGGATTATGACGGCATCGAGCTCGACCAGCGGGCCGCGACGGTCGCCGAGGAGCAGGTCACGCGCGCGCTCGATCGTCGCCGCCGCGAATTGACCGAGTTCAAGGTCATCGAAGGGCGCACCGAGATCGCCGCCGGCGACGTGGTCGTGGTCAAAGTCGACGGCAAAGCGGGCGAGCGCGACTTTTCGCGC
>JBBQIO010001027.1:0-1587 GCA_038325015.1 Polyangia bacterium | reverse complement strand
CTCGCGCTGGCGCGCCGTTGGGGCGAGCAGGCCGGCGGCCGTTCGGATCAGCCGCTGTCCCCGTGGCTGTGGATTCCGTCACGCCTAGTCTATCGACCGCTGCTCTTCGTCGTGCTGGTGCGAGCGCTCTGGCGCACGCTCGACGGGATTCCGCTCGGCTGGGGCAAGCCGCTGCGGCGCGGCACGTGCGAGCCGGCGCCGCAGAGCTCGGCTACGCCGTGAAGCCGCCGTGGAAGCGACCGAACGAGCCGCTCCGACCGCCGCCACCGCCGCCTCCGCCACCGCCGCGTCCGATCGACACCAGCTGTCCGTTGGCGCGCGACGTCTGGACCGAAAGCCGCGCAAAGCCGGGCGGCCGCATCGGCGTACCCCCCACGTGCGGCGAGAAAATCGTGGTGCGCGAATGAGCGTGGTAGCTCGCGCCGATCGGCGGCGCCAGCGCCGGGCGCCCTAGATGGCCGGGACGACCGTGCCAAGGATGCGCATGATACCAACCCCCGTAGTGGTGCCAAAAGAGGCCGTGAAAAAATGGATCGCCGAGATAATAGAAATAGACGCCGAATGTCGAGGCCGCGAGCCATGGCGCCATCGAGGAGCTGCCGTCGTCCTCCGTCGGCGGCGGCTCATTCGACTCGACGAAGTCGTCGAGCGGCACGATCTTGACGTCCATCCCGGCGGCGCACAGCTCGACGAAGGCCTGGTTCAGATCGTCCAGCTCGGTGTCAGTCGGGTGCGGCGCCACATACATGAGATGGACGATGCCCAGCCGCTTGAATGCTTCGGCGCTGGGCAGCTTGACGAGGTAGCGATTGTCGAACTCGTCGGGCCCGTCGACATAGGGCGCCAAGCGGTTGCGGTCGAGCACGAACATCGGCGGCGCCTCCAGCGCGCGGCTATCGTGCGAGGACAAGAACAGCGGCCGGTAGTAGAGCGTCGAGGCCAGCGTCAGCTGCGACGGCACTACGCCGGCCGGATGCGGCCAGTTGCCGAACGTGAACACGGGATCGAATGCGTCCGACAAAGCGGCGGCAACAGCCACCGATTCGGGGCCGGGCACATCGACGATGATCGCGGTGTCGCGCGGCCAGCTCACGTCGGCGAACAGCGACAAAAGCGAGCGCCCCTGCGAAAAAGCCCGGTCCATCGAGTCCGAATGCATCGGGCTGACGCCATCGCGTAGGACGGTCTCGCGCTCGCCGATCAGCGACTGGAAGAGCGTCGGCGAATAAAAAGGCAGGAGCGCCGGATTGCTGGGCGCCAGCGCCGAGGTCAAGTCTTCAAGGCCCGCCCGCCAGCTGTCGCCCCCAGCCACGTCGGTCTCCGACGGAGCGGTGACCTCGACTAGGTCGTCCTCTCGTCCGACGTTCCAGCCCTCGGCCTGCTGCAAGGCGAGCGTATCGACGGTGCGGTCGATGACGCTGACGTCTTGGGACACCGCGGTCAGCGGCTCGACGTACTCGTCGCAACCGCCGACCAGCGCGGCGCCGCCGAGGAGCCCAAGGTGGCTCAACGCGTGTCGACCGAGCTTCGAAAGGCGGAGCGACTCGTACCACCAGTCCGCCCCTTTGCGATCATCGCGACTCATGG
>JBBQIO010001026.1:0-1587 GCA_038325015.1 Polyangia bacterium | reverse complement strand
CGGCATCGGCCGGATCACGCAGTTCGACACCACCGACTTCGCCACCAAGTTCGCCGGCGAGGTGCACGACTTCGATCCCACGGTATGGATCGACAAGCGCGAAGCCAAGAGTCAGGACCGCTTCGTCCAGTTCGCCATCGTCGCGGCGCAGCTGGCGATGGACGACTCCGGCCTCAAGGTGACGCCGGAGAACGCCGAGCGGGTGGGCGTGTACATCGGCGCGGGACTGGGTGGCGTGTCGACGATCGAGCGGACCTACGCTGCACTGACCGAAAAGGGGCCGCGACGCGGAATTTCGCCCTATTTCGTGCCCGCCATCATCGTCAACATGGCGCCCGGCCTGGTGTCGATTCGCTTTGGCTGTAAGGGGCCGAATCTGTCGCATGTCTCGGCCTGCTCGACGGGAGCGCATGCGATCGGCGAGGCCGGTCGATTGATCGCGCGCGGTGACGTGGATGCGATGTTGGCCGGCGGCTGCGAGGCGACGATCACGCCGCTCGGCATCGGCGGCTTCAACGCGATGCGCGCCATGTCGACGCGCAATGACGAGCCCGAAAAGGCGAGCCGACCGTTCGATCTCGGGCGCACCGGCTTCGTCATGGCCGAGGGGGCCGGCATCCTCATGCTCGAGGAGATGGAGCTGGCGATGGCGCGCGGCGCCACGATTTACGGCGAGCTGGTCGGCTTCGGGATGTCGTCGGACGCGCACCACATGGTGCATCCACCCGAGGACGGGGAGGGTGCACAGCGCTGTATGAAGCTGGCGCTGCGCGACGCGCACCTGGAACCGTCGGCCATCGACTACATCAATGCCCACGGCACGTCGACCAAGCAGGGCGATATCGCCGAGACGATCGCCGTCAAACGGGTGTTCGGCGAGCATGCGCACAAGCTGGCGATGTCGTCGACCAAGTCGGAGACCGGTCATGCGCTCGGCGCGGCGGGCGGCATCGAAGCGGCGTTCAGCGTGCTCGCGCTGCGCGACCAGATCTTGCCGCCGACCATCAACCTGGATGTGCCCGACCCGGAGTGCGATCTCGATTACGTACCCAATACGGCGCGCCCGGCGACGCTGCAGCATGCGCTGTCCAATAGCTTCGGTTTTGGCGGCACCAACGCGTCGTTGATCTTCAAGCGCGCGCCCGTTTCTTAAAGAGATCCATGGCGGCCAAGCCCACGCCAGCCGACGATCTCCGCTGGATGAAGCTGGCGCTGCGCGCCGCGGCCAAAGCGCGCGGCCGGACCAGCCCGAACCCGCTGGTCGGCTGCGTCATCGTGCGCGCCGGCAAATGGATCGCCACCGGCCATCACCGTCGCGCTGGCACCGATCACGCCGAGGTCGCGGCGCTGAAAAAGGCCGGTGCGCGCGCCCGCGGCGCCACCGCCTACGTGACTCTCGAACCGTGCAATCACACGGGCCGCACTGGACCTTGTGCAGTGGCTCTGCACAAGGCCGGAATCGCGCGCGTGGTCATCGGCATGCGCGACCCCAATCCGCATGTTTCAGGGGGCGGCGCCGCCTGGCTGACCAAGCAGGGTGTCGCGGTCGCCGTCGGTGTCTGCGAGGACGAGTGCCGCTGGCTGAAC
>JBBQIO010001025.1:0-1590 GCA_038325015.1 Polyangia bacterium | reverse complement strand
CGTCGCAATTGGCCAAAGTGTGGGATGGTCGACGAAGTCCTGCACAAGAGTGCGTTCGAGCAAGCGCAGCTGATCGCCGAGGGATCACTGTCCGCCGAGCGTTTGACGTCGCTCTACGCTGAGCGCATCGCGCGGCTCAATCCGACGCTGCATGCGTTCGTGTTCACTCGCATCGACCGAGCGCTCGACGAGGCGCGACGGATCGATCGCGATCGCGGTCGGGGACGGGGTAGCCAGGCCGATCGTCCGCCCTTTTTGGGCGTGCCCATCGGGATCAAGGACCTCAACCTGGTGCGCGGGCTGCCGTGCAAGATGGGGTCGCGGGCCTATCAATGGCTGTGGTCGCCGATCGACGACGTCATCACGGCGCGTATCCGCAAAGCCGGTTTCGTCATCCTGGGCAAGCTAGCCACCTCCGAGCTCGGGGTCATGCCGGTGACCGAGCCCGACATCCATCCGCCGACCCGCAATCCGTGGAACACCGATTTGACGCCCGGCGGCTCATCGGGCGGGTCCGGATCCGCGGTCGCGGCCGATCTTTTGCCCATCGCCCATGGCAGCGACGGCGCGGGCTCGATCCGTATTCCGGCGTCGTTCTGCCATCTGGTCGGCATCAAGGCGTCGCGTGGTCGGGTGCCCAATCCGCATCGCCGGACCGACACGCTCGGGCTGGCCTCGGTCGGGCCGCTGGCGCGCTCGGTCGACGACGCGGCTCGCCTCTTGGCGGTGATGGCCGACGAGCTCTATGCGCCGCCGGCGCGTCCAGCAGCACTGCACATTCGATTTACCGTCGAGTCGCCGCTGTGCGCGGTCGAGCCGGAGATCGTTGCCGCGACGCGGAATGTCGCTCGGCTGCTCAAAGAGGCGGGCCACAACGTCGAGGAGGGTGCGCCGCCGAGCGGTCAGCTGGCCGAGTTTTTGCCCATCTGGCAAGGGCTCGCCGCCGGCATTCCCGCCCTCAGCGAAGCGCGCCTGCAACCGGTCACGCGCTGGATGCGGGCCGAGGGGAAACGCCGCACACGCAACGAGGTCAAGGCGCGGTTCGCGCAGCTGGTGGCGCGCGTCAACGCCTGGTTCGGCGACGCGGATTTGTGGCTTACTCCGACGGTGGCTGTTGCGCCGCCGCGGGTTGGCGCGTGGGCCGACTTTGCGCCCGAGCGGGCGTTTGCGGCGGCCGCTGAGCTGGGTGCATTCACCGCGCTTTTCAACCTGACTGGACAGCCGGCGATCAGCGTGCCGGCCGCCGTGTCGCGTGCCGGTCTTCCGATCGGCATTCAGCTCGCCGGTCGCGTCGGTGCTGACGCACAAGTGGTCGACGTCGCCCGGCAGGTCGAAGCTGCGCTGCGCCTGGGCACGGCGCCGCGCGCGCATCTGTCGAGCGGGGCGAGCGCCGTGCCGGTCGCGCTGTGACTGCGAGCGAGATGGATCGTTCGAGCGCTGTGCTGCGCCCGGCGCTGCTCGCGGATGCCGATGCCGTTGGCGCGGTGCTTGGCGCATCGTTCGTCGCCGACCCGGTCTGGTCGTGGATCTTTCCCGGGGTCGATCGCCCCGAACGACTGGTCCGGTTCTTTGGCGAGGACGCGCGGCGCA
>JBBQIO010001024.1:0-1591 GCA_038325015.1 Polyangia bacterium | reverse complement strand
GCGCTGACGAAGAAGTACTGCTGCTTGAGCCGCAACTCCTTGCCCTGTGGGGTCGAATCGTCGGGATAGAGCACACGCGACAGGTTCTTGGCCTCGATCTGCTCGGCGACGGCCCTGGCGTAGTCGCCGGCATTGAACGCGTCGAGATGGAACGGAGTGATCGCACGGCCCGACCAGAGTCGCAGGTGGTTCACGGTCGGGCCGGCGTTGCCCGGTGTCAGCTGGTCGAAACCGATGGCGTACTGGTCCTGCGTGCCGACCCAGCCGGCTGCAGGGTCGACGCGGCCACCGAAGCGAACGCGGTAGCGCACATTGCCGCGCGGTGTCTCCCAGACGTTGCGCAGGCGCAGCCAGCTGCTTGCAATCTCGCGCTGGCCGCCAGCCGCGTCGATCACCTGCGTGAAGATGCCGTAATCGTAGCGGATGCCGTAGCCCACCGCCGGGTAGTGCAGCGTCGCGAGGGAGTCGAGGAAGCAGGCGGCCAATCGCCCGAGGCCGCCGTTGCCCAAGCCCGGATCGGGCTCCTGCGCAACAATTTCGTCAAGCTCATGTCCTAGGTTCTTGAGCGCGGCGCGCGCCTCGCTCACCAGTTCCCCGTCGAGCGCGTACAGCGCGTTGAGCAGCGAACGGCCCGGCAGGTACTCGACCGAAAAATAGCAGACACGCTTGACGCCCGCGTTCACCACCCGGCGTTGGGTTGCCAGCCAGCGCAGCATCAGCTCCTCGCGCACGGCCAGTGACAGAGCGTCGTACAGGTCGCGCGGCGTCGCCCACTGAGGATTCTTGCCGAGGGAACGGGTCAACCGCTCGATGAGGGCGGCCTGCAGGTTTCCCGGTTGCAGGGCGGCGCTTCGACGGTTCGCGAACTGGCTATCAATGGCATCCATTTTGCGGGATATTATAGAAATATGAACGCGATCACCCAGGCAATCGGCGTCGATGTCGGCGGATCTTCCATCAAATGTGCGCTGATCGATCTTTCCAGCGGCACCTTCGTGAGCGAGCGCTACAGCGTGCCGACGCCGGCCCATGGCTCGCTCGATGCACTGATGGATGCACTCTACGCGGTGGTGGCGAAGATCCCGGGTGACCATCCGGTTGGGCTGGCCTTTCCCAGCGTGGTCCGCAACGGCATCGTGCGCACCGCGGCCAACGTCAACAAGGCCTGGATCGGGCAGCCCATGTCGCAGCTCGCCGCCCGGCGCCTGAACCGTGCAGTCTGCCTGATCAACGACGCCGACGCCGCCGGGCTGGCCGAGCTGCAGTACGGCGCGGCGCGCAACGTGCCGGGCACGGTGCTGTTGCTGACGCTGGGCACCGGCATCGGCTCGGCGCTGTTCTGCGATGGACGTCTGGTGCCCAACACCGAACTCGGCCATCTCGAGGTGCAGGGCCGCGAGGCCGAGCACCGTGCATCGGGCCGCGCCAAGGTCGATGACAACATGAGCTGGGATGAGTGGACGGGTGAGCTGAACCTGGTGCTCGGTACCATGCACGCCCTGCTCTGGCCGGAACTGATCGTGCTGTGCGGCGGCATCACCGACGAACCCGAACGCTTCATGAGCAAACTACACTGCGAGGCACGCCTATG
>JBBQIO010001023.1:0-1601 GCA_038325015.1 Polyangia bacterium | reverse complement strand
CAGCCAGGCACGCGACATCGTGGCGGGCAGCGGGTCGCGCGCTGAATAGACGACGTGTGCAGTCATGATACTCGGCAGCCCGGCCGCCACGGCGCGCACGAAGGGCACCAGCTCCACCTTTTGCAGTCGTTCGCGCGCCTGGGTCACCGTCGGCAGCTCCAGGTGGGAGTCCTGCGCGGTGTCGCCGTGCCCGGGAAAATGCTTGCCACAGCCGCGCACGCCCGCCGCTTCGAGCCCGCGCCAAAACGCCAACGCATGCCTGGCCGCGCGCTCCGGCTCGTCGGAAAATGCGCGGTCGCCGATGATCGGATTGGCCGGATTCGAATGCACATCGAGCACCGGCGCGTAATCCACGTTGAAGCCCAACGCGCGCAGCTCGTCGCCCATCGCGTGACCGACCGCTTCGGACAGTGCCTCATCGTTCTTTTGGCCGAGCAGCGCCATCGGCGGCCACAAAGGAAACGGCGACCGGACGCGCTGCACCCGACCACCCTCCTGATCGATGCTCACCAAGAGCGGCGGGTCCCCGTCCGGGACTGCGCTACCCAACGCGCGGGTCAAAGCGCCGATGTCGTCGAGCGTGCCCAGGTTGCGGCGAAACAGCACCACGCCGCCGACCCTCCCTGTGGCGATGCGCGCCAGCAGATCGTCGGGCGCCGTCTGACCATCGAAACCGAGAATGAGCAGCTGCCCGGGCCGATCCGACGCGCTCATGGACAGGTGAACGATCCCGTGCTGGTCGTCGCACCACAGCCGACGACGACCGCGATGCGCAGGTCGATCACCTGATCTCCTTGGGTGATGTAGACGTCGGTGGTGTAGGGCACCCGGTCGATGTTTGTGGGGACGATCTTGGCGATGCGCAGATCGAGCGGGCAGCCGGCGTGGATGCTGCTGCTCGTCGTTCCGCCGCCCGAAACGAAGCCCAGATCGAAGAGCGACTGTGCGCCGCCCTCGATGAGCGCCGCGGTGCACGCGTCGCCGGTAGCATTGGCGTCGGCCAGGCGCGCTTGCCAGAGGCCGTCTTGGCACGGTGCCAGGCCCAGGGTGGCGCCGGTCGCCGTCGGGGTGGCAATTCGCAATGTGCAGTCACGCACGACGGCATTCTTTTCGAAGCAGCGGATGAGGTCGCCGCACGCCGTCTGCTCGCAGGCCAGATAGCGATCGCACAGTGCAGTGGTGCTCAATGTCGTGGCCGTCGCCGCGGGGACGCACTCGGTCGCGTAGGCCACGCCAGATTCGTCGGTGCAGGCGCGCGTGCCGATGCGACAGTGCGAGCTGGTGGCGAAGCACGGCAGCGTGCGGCCGGCCGATTCTCCCGGGTAAAGCTGGCCGTCGCAGCCGGGCTCCGGCAGGGATCCCGTGGGCAGCTCGCATTGCTTGATTTGCGAATATCTCGCTGCGCTGGGATGAACCAGAAGATCGCAGCCCGTGCCACTTCCCGTCCCCAGCCATGGCGCGCCCGGCAGACAGACGCAGCCGTCATCGGCAACGTAGCGTGGCCCGCCCGGCTCCGCGCCGGGCCCCAAGGCGACGAGCGCCGCCGTCACTTTGCGGACGACGCCGCGCTGCCAACCGACCTCGCCGAAGCGCGCCGACCC
>JBBQIO010001022.1:0-1601 GCA_038325015.1 Polyangia bacterium | reverse complement strand
ACCTCGTCGCCCGGACCAATGCCGAGCGCCAGCAATCCCAGCTGCAACGCTGCCGTGCCCGACGACAGCGCGACGGCGTGCGGCGCCCCAACGAACGCCGCGAGCTCGGCCTCGAACGCCGCCACCTCCGGTCCCTGCATCACCCAGCCGGATCGGACCACGCGCGCCGCGGCCTCGGCCTCCTCTTCGCCCAAGAGCGGCTTGGCGATCGGCAGCACGCGGGCCGCCAGACCGCGCACGGTCGCATTCGACATCTCCCAATGGTACGCCGCGTTGTCGATTGGCCAAACGTCTGTTATAGACCTCGGCCATGGTTTCGTCCGTCCTTCGCAAAGCGACGCTCTGGCTGGGCTTGAGCGCTGTGACTCTCTCCGTTTTCGTCGCTGCTGGATGCCAGCAGGGCATCGGTCAGCGCTGTCATGTGCAGGCCGACTGCGACAGCGGACTCATCTGCGTCATCCCGCAGGGTGTGAGCCCGCAGGTCGGCGGTGTCTGTCAGGCGACCAACGTGCCCGACGCCGCAGCGTTCGATTTCGCGGTCTCGGCGGATATGTCGGTCTTCGTTCCGCAAGATCTGCCTGCGCCCAACGACCTTTAATTACAATTATGCGGCTAGTCGGCCGAGGGCTTCGAGCAGCGCCGGCGTCCCCACTCCGCGCGCGGAGAGCGCCAGCCCGAGAATCCGCGGCAGGTGAAACGCGTCACCCTTGATGGCCGCCGCGGCATAGTCGGTCTGATAGGCGCTCGGGACGCGCAGCATCCAGTTTTCGTCGTCGACGGTGCCAGGAACGTTGTAGCGGCCGCTCAAGCCGAAAAGATCAGCAAAAAAGAGCGAGACGTTCTTGGCCCGACTGGCGAATAGGTCGGCGAACAGCGCTTCGGCAAGTGCCGTGCGGCTCGATTGAAGTCGCTGCGCAAACGCCGCTCGCTGGCTCGGATCGCACCCTGGATGGGGCATGAGGCGCTCGGCCAGGTATGCCGCGCGCGACTCGATGCCACCGCTCGTGTCCCAGCTTTGGAGCACGGCCCGAAGCGGCGCGGTGTCGTGATTTCCCACCATCAGCCAGTCGTGTGGCTCGGCGTTGTCCGAGCGGTACACGTCGGTGGGATCGTTCATGTTCGCCTTCTGTGTGACGCGCATGCGGCCCAGGCCATGGCGCCGCATCACCTGCCACAGCGGAAACGGCCAGGTGCTCAACACCTCGCACTGAATGTCATCGACGTTCCGACCTGCCTCGCCCACGCAGCTCATCATTGCGTCCAACAAGACGCCATAGCGGACGATCTGTGCCGGCTCAAGCGCGCGCACCCAGTGGTCGCCAAAGCGCGCCACCGTGTGATCGATCTGCTCGGGCCGAGCGATCGCGTAGGCCGACAGGCGCGGGTGGTCAGCGAGGTCGGGTGATTCGAACAGGCGAGCGCCGGCAGTGACCGCGGCCAACGCGTTGGCGGCATGCGCGTCGTACACCCACGGGCACACCAGGCCGTGCGGATGATCGATGCGCACGCCGTCCAGCTCGGCGAGCGCTTTGCCCATGCGCAAACGAATGAATTCGACGGCGCGTGCGGACTGCGCCGGATCGAGAATCGGAAATCCCCAC
>JBBQIO010001021.1:0-1605 GCA_038325015.1 Polyangia bacterium | reverse complement strand
ATGTGAGCGCGCTCGATCGCAGTAGGAAAGGTTCTCCCGCGACAGCCTCCGGCGACCCGACCTCGCTCTGGGATCGTCAACCGACTTCGGTATGACGACGCCGCACCATCACGTGAGTTCTGGGAGATTCGCGAGAGGGGGCGAGGGGCCGGCGCGGCGTCGGTCGCCGCCTATAGCTCGAGTCCTTGATCGACGCTGCGACTGCCGCTGGCGTCCCGTGCGCGGTCTGCGGCGCGCTCGTCTGTCGCGATACGGATCGCCTGACGCCATGCCCGGAGTTCGCCTTGCCGGCGCAGCACGGCTGTCCTTCGTCGTTGCATGACGTGCTGGACGTTCGCGGGTAGCGCGCTGGTGGTGGCGCGTGCGGCGACGTCGTGTGCGGTGAGCGGTCGTTCGACCGAGCCGGCGATGAGTTCGGTCAGCTGCTGCCGGGCGTCGACGGCATCGCCGCGCCACGCCGCTGCAGGGGCGGTTGCGTCCAGCAGAGTGGTGTACGAGTCGGACCTGATCGTGAATGCCGGCGTGTCGTAGCCGAATGATTGAAGGTCATCGCGTGATTCTTCGAGAGACCGACCAAAGTCACTCGAGCAAAGAAGGAACACACGCGATGACCACTGTCCACGATATCGACCTGCAGCAGGTCCTGACCGAGCGACTCACCGCCGCTCACCCCGACGTGCTGCGCGAGCTGCTCTCGATGTTCATCCACACCCTGATGGGCGCCGAGGCCGACGCGCTGTGCGGCGCCGGCTACGGCGAGCGCAGCGGGGAACGAACCAACCACCGCAACGGCTACCGCCACCGTGACTTCGACACGCGGGCAGGCACATTGGACGTCGCCATCCCGAAACTGCGGCAGGGTTCCTACTTCCCGGACTGGCTGGTGGAACGACGCAAACGCGCCGAGCGGGCCCTGACCACGGTCGTGGCCACCTGCTACCTGCTCGGAGTGTCGACCCGGCGGATGGACAAACTGGTCAGCACCCTGGGCATCACCGGCCTGTCCAAGTCCCAGGTCTCGGTGATGGCCAAGGAACTCGACACCGCCGTCGAGGCGTTCCGCACCCGACCACTCGATGCCGGGCCGTACACGTTCGTCGCCGCCGATGCCCTGGTCCTCAAGGTCCGCGAAGGAGGCCGCGTCGTCAACGTGCACGCGCTGATCGCGACCGGCGTGAACGCCGAGGGATACCGCGAAATCCTCGGCATCGACGTGACCACCGCCGAGGACGGCGCGGGCTGGTTGGCGTTCTGGCGGTCGCTGACCGCCAGAGGGTTGTCCGGGGTCAAACTGGTCACCTCCGACGCGCACGCCGGGTTGGTGGCCGCGATCGGCGCGACCGTGCCGGGTGCGGCCTGGCAGCGCTGCCGCACGCACTACGCCACCAACCTGATGGCCGTCACCCCGAAGTCGTCGTGGCCCTGGGTGCGCACGCTACTGCATTCGGTCTACGACCAGCCTGATGCTGATTCGGTTGCCGCACAATATGATCGGATCATCGACGCACTCGCCGACAAGCTTCCCAAGGTCGCCGATCACCGCGAAGGTGCCCGGGCTGACCTGCTGGCGTTCACCGAGTTCCCCAAACAGATCTGGCGCCAGAT
>JBBQIO010001020.1:0-1613 GCA_038325015.1 Polyangia bacterium | reverse complement strand
GACTCAGGGCACCGCCGCAGCGGTCACGGTGGACGCAGTCGCCAATGTCGCGGCGCAGCTGCGTGCCGGCGCCATCACCATCGAACGAGCCGTCGATCTTCTCATCGACGACGCGGTCCGCCGTCAGGTCGGACCCGCCGTCGCCAACTCCCGTGAGCTGGAGAGCACCTTGCGCGATATGCTTCGGAACTACGCCGAGACGGATCCCGTTCTGCAGGCCCGCATCCGTCGCTTGAATCCCGCCAAATGAAGCGACTTCTACTGTGCGTGGCAGTGGCCGGCGTGGCTTTCGCCACGGGATCGGCTCGCGCCGACGACGAAGCGCCGCCGCCCGTCCCGGTCACGACGTTTTTGCTCAAGCATCCTGGCGTCGACGATCCGCCGCTCGAACCGGTGATGCGCGCGCTCGACGACGGGCTCAAGAAGAACAAGCGCCTCGAGATGAAAGATCTCGAAACGCGCCTAGCCGAGTTCGCCCAGGAGGTGCCGCAAGATCAGATCGATGAAGCGCGCAAGCTGCTGGCCGACGGCCACGCCGATTTGACCTCGCTCAACTTGGCAACCGCCGCGCGCAGACTGACCACCGCGGTGGACCTCCTCGGCAAGATGCTCCCCTACATCAAGAAGCAGGAGCTGGCCGACGCGATGATGGCGCTGGCCGCAGCCCAGTACGAGCAGGGCGAAAAGAAGCCCGCGCGCCTGACCATGGCGCGCCTTTTGACCTGGCGGCTCGACTACAAGCTCGACGTCGACAAGTATCCGCCGGAGCTGTTGGCGCCGCTTGAGGAGGTGCGCAAAGAGGTGGAGCACGCCAAGCGCGGCAGCCTCGATATTCGCAGCGAGCCGCCGTCGGCACAGGCCTACGTCGACGGCAAGTACATCGGCGTGACGCCGACCTTCGCCGAGGGGTTGATCGTGGGCGAGCACTACGTGACGCTCAAAAAAGAGGGTTACCGCAAGGCGGTGCAGTCGACGCCGGTGTCGGCCAAAGAGCAGGTGATCGTGCAAATCCCGCTCGACCGATCGAAAAAGTTTTTGCTCGTGCAGCAAGCGCTCGACGGCGTCGAGCCGGCCATCGGCCAGGCGGATCTGCCGCAGCAGGCCGAGGACCTCAAAGAGGTGCTGTTTGCCGACCACGGCGTGTTCGTGCGCGCGCGTCCGGGCGCGGCGGGCATGATCGACTTGGAGCTGTATCTGTACGACCTGCGCAACAAGCATCTACTGGCGACAAAAAAGCGCAGCGTCGCGGTGGGAGACGCGACCGAGCAGCAGCTCAAAGGCTTGACCGATGCGCTGTACACCGGCGTGCGCTACGACGCTGAGCTGGAGGCGCCCAAGGACGCGCCTCTGCCGACCGCCAAGAAGCGGAAACCGGTGTGGAAGACGTGGTGGTTCTGGACCGCGACGGGGGTCGTCGTGCTCGGTGTTGTGGCGGCCGGCGTGGCCGGAGCCGAGACCGCGCCGAAGAGCTGCGGCGGCGGGAACTTCTGCCCCGGATTTACGTTTTAGGAAGGTCCTTGGACTGGAGGTGGCGGCCGACGAGGGCGCGCGTGGCCTCGCTCATAAACACGTCGTCGAGGGGAAACTTTCCCAGCGCCTGCAACAGCACATTG
>JBBQIO010001019.1:0-1614 GCA_038325015.1 Polyangia bacterium | reverse complement strand
GGGCCTGCGGGGCGGAGCCGGGGTCTCGGGCTCGGGCGTCACCCGGGGGTCCGGAAAGGCGGGGTCCGTGGCGACGGCCATGACCGACACGTGCTTCCAATTCATATTCGAGCCGAGCGAGCCTGGACTCGGCGACGGCAGCGGAACCGGGGTCGGCAAGACGGGTTCGCGGCCGGCGATCTGCCCGAGCACGCGGTTGCCCATGCCCATGCCCACGCCGATGGCAATCAGCAAGACCAGCGCCCCGACGATCAGCGTCTGCGCCAGCACGGGACGCGGCCCCAGATTACGCACCGGTCACGACCGCAACGTCGGCGTGCAGGTCGGTTGGGGCGGGGAACGCTTCGCGGTCAACGGGCCGCCCCGCGAGCGTTACCTGGACGAGTTCGCCTGCGAGGACGCGGCGCCGCATCGTTGCCCCGCGAAATTCGATGCTGACCTCGCGCGCGAGGTCGAGCGGATTACACAAAAAGCAGCGCACCGCTCCTCCTTCGTCCTCGAAGGCGACGGCTCCGACTTCGATCGGTGAGGTTGTGACTTCGTCGCTGACGTCGCGGCCGGCGTACACGCAGCGATAGGGCTCCTCGGCAGACGCTTCCCGCATGTCGCCGTAGATCGTGCGGTTCAGCGTATCGATTACGTAGGTGCACCGTCCGGCGCCCCAGCGCAAGCGCGCCACCGCAACCCACGCCCAATCCGGCGGAATCAGGGGCGAGAGGTGCGGTCGTCCGCTCGTGCGATAGCCGTCGAGACCGCATACGGTTTCCGCCACCGCCCACAAGTACTTCGCACCGGTCCAGGGCGACATGTACATGCCGCGATTGGTCAGCGAGCCTCCGTCGAACCATTCGGCAAATTGCCCGGGCACCGTGTTGCGGGCGACGCCCACTTCCATCGAGGCGTAGATGGCTTCGAGCCAATGCGCCGCCCGTTCGGCGAAACCGTTGCGCGCGAGCGCGACCGCGAACCAGAGCGTCAAATCGGGCCACACGCCGCCGAGCAAACCGAAGCCGTGCGACGGAAAGTACCACGAGTCGGCGATCGAGATCGTCCGCAAACCGACCGGCGTCACAAAGTCGGATTCGGACAGCCGCTCGAGGATGCGGCGCCGTTCGGCGGGTCCCGCGACGTTGAACAACACCGGAAAGATTTCGTCGGCCGTAAAGTTGTCTTGGTAGTTTCCGTCCTTGTCGTAGTTGAGGACGAACGCCCCGGTGTCGGCATTGAAAAGATGCGTCATCATCTTCTCGCGCATGGCAGCGGCTTCGTCGGAGTACTTCTGCCAGTGCGCCGAATCGCCGCCGACCGCGCAGAGCATGGCTGCCGCTTCGAGCGCGAACACGGCTTCGGCGTTGATCTCGGTAACGGCGCCGTCGAGCGTATAGTGGGGGATGATGTTGCGCCACGAGGTGATGCCGTACATGTCCACGCCCTTGGCGCTGCAGTACACAAGCCCGTTACGGTCGCGCTGACTCAGCAAATAATCGGCCACTTTGACGATCATCGGCAGGGCCGCTTTCACCCACGCGTCGTCGAGGGTCGCGTTGTAGTGATGTAAGACCGAGATCAAGTGCAACGGCGTGTCATCGTTGATGTTGAGATCGTACGATGTGG
>JBBQIO010001018.1:0-1614 GCA_038325015.1 Polyangia bacterium | reverse complement strand
AACGCTGCGCCGAGCCCGGCGCCGGCGACGGCAGTCTTGGCGACCCTGAATGGCCTGACCAAGCTGTTTCCCGCCGAGTCGATCGTCGCCGACGAGCTCGACCGGCTGCTCGATCAGAGCGAGGTCGTAGCCTTTCGCGATGCGACGCGCGGGGTCTCGCCGCAGTGCTTGAGCTACGCGATGCTGCTCGAGCGCAATCTGGACGCCTACCCGGCCAAGAATTTGCGGCCGACGCGTGTGCTGGTCGCGTTGGCCACGGTGCTGGCGAGCCTCGGGCCGGCCGCGGCCGATCGATTTTATCCGCAGGTCGCAATCGCGCTCGGGTTGCGACCGACCCAGGCGACGCCACGGCCGCAGCTCGGAGCCGAGCTGTCCGAGGTCGCCGCGTGGGCCGCGCGCACCGTCGACAAGCTGGCGGCGCGCCTGCCGCGCAACGAGGGCGCCCTGGCCAAGATGGAGGTCCTCCTGGCGCGCGAGCACTACGCCGAAGCCGCGCAGCTCGGGCGAGCCCACACGAGCGGAGGGACTGACACTGCACGCTGGCAGGCGCTGACTGGGGTCGCGCTGCTGCTCGGACCGGAGAGTCGCGCCAAAGAGGGCGAGCCGCTCCTCGACAAGGCGCTGGCGCACGGCGGCGAGGCTGCGCTCCTGGCGAGCGCCGGGCAAAACCGGGCGTGGCGTCGCGCCGCATTGGCGCAAATCACCCAGACCCTGGGCAACGTGCCGCCGGGCGACGGCTGTCGCAAGATGTTCGGCAATCCCGCCGGGAGCGCCGATCCGGCGACGGCGAATGCCTGCGCGCGACTGTTGTGGAACGAGCCGGGGCGCGATTGGCTGGCGCGGGCCGCGCAGCTGGTCCCGAGCGGGCCGACCGGATCCGCGGTGCGCGCCGCCGCCGACCTGGCCCTCCTGTACGGGCCGCCGCGGCGGGACACGCTGACGCGCAGCAAGCTGGCGCAAAAAATCCTCGACGAGCTGGCCATGCAGGGCACGCCGGACCGCGACCTCGACTCGCTCAAGCTGCTGGTCGAGATGGGGCGCAGCGAGGAGCCGTCGTCCTTTGTGCCGGGGTCCGGCGAGCCCGTCGAGCTGGTCGCGCGCATCGACACCAAATTCCCGTGCGACCCGCGGCAGCTCGGACTGCGCGCGCTCGCCCTGCGCGGCAACGGGCCAGCGCTGGCCGGTTTTATCGCCACGGTCGCGCAACGGTGCATCGACGCCCCGCGCGGCAACCAGGCCGCGGTCGACGCCGTCGGCGTACTTTTGCAGCTCGTCCACAGCGTGCCGCCGGCTGCGCGCGCCGAGCCGATCGACGAGTTTGCGCAACGCCTCGCCGCTGCCCATCCCGACGATCCGCAGTCGGTCGGGCTGCACGCGGACGCAGTCGCGCTGCGTGCGTTGGCGCGAAAAGACCCGCCCTTTGCTCTCGAAGCCGCGCTCGCCCGCTACGAAGAGGCGATCGCCATGACTACCCCGATTTCAGGGCCGGTCACCCGCGCGAGGCTCGAAGCGAATGCCGGTTTCTTGAGCTTGGCGGTGGCCGATCACACCGACCGCAGCGCGCAAAAGAAAAAACGCGCCTTCTTCGAACGGGCGCAACGGCACCTACGTATT
>JBBQIO010001017.1:0-1616 GCA_038325015.1 Polyangia bacterium | reverse complement strand
CGCACCTTGTTGAGCAACACCGCTTGCGCGCCCGCGAGCATCTCAGCGGCGCGCGGCTCGTCGATGTCGCACAACGTCAGTTCGTCCACCGACTGCGCCAGCCGCTGCGTGTCCAGGTCGGCGCTCGAGACGGTGTTGAAGTCCAGGAATACCGCTTTCATCCGCTCAATGGGCATAATGCGCGCTCATGAAGTTCACCGCCGTCAAAGTGTTGATTGCTGCCAATGTCGTCATGTACCTGCTGCAGTACATGAGCCCCTCCGTCGAGTACTGGCTGGCGCTCTGGCCGCTGGCCGGTTTGCCGGAATATCCCGACAGCAGTTTTCACGTGTGGCAGCTCGTCAGCTACGCGTTCCTGCATGATCCGGCCAGTATCTATCATCTGCTGTTCAACATGTTCGGGCTTTACATGTTCGGCTCGCAGATCGAGGACCATGTCGGTCCGCGGCGCTTGCTGACACTGTATTTCGCGTCGGTGGTGACGGCAGCAATGACGCAGTTACTGGTACCGGGCCTGTTTGGCGAGCAGCCGAACATCACCATCGGCGCATCGGGCGGCGTGTTTGGACTGCTTCTGGCCTACGCCATGCTCTTTCCGCGGCGCAAGGTCGTGCCGCTGATACCACCCATCCCGATGCCGGCCTGGCTGTTCGCCACGCTCTACACCGGCGTCGAACTGTTCGCGGGGGTGACCGGCCGCATGAGCGGCGTTGCACACTTTGCGCACCTCGGCGGCATGGTGGGCAGCTTGCTGGTGACCCTCTGGTGGCTGCGCGGGCGGCGCGCGGCATGAGGTCATTGCCCGCCGCGGCCGCGGCGCTGCTGTTATCGGCCTGCGGGCAGCACGCGGTGCCGCCGGCCGCCGGGAGCGCGCCCGCGCCGTCGGTCGCAGCGCCGTCGCAGGGCGAATGGGTCCGGCGCGTCACGGATGGCGTCATGGGCACGCGGATCACCGTCGAGCTGTGGTCAGACGACCGCGCCCAGGCCGAGGCGGCCATCGATGCCGTGCTCGACCAGATGCACCATGTCGACGATGTGATGAGTACCTACAAGCCGGAGAGCGAGATCTCGCAGGTCAATGCCCGCGCGGCGCAAGGTCCGATGAATATCAGCAAGGAACTGTTCGACCTGCTGGTGACGGCCAAGGAGTACTCGGTGCTGACCGACGGCGCTTTCGACATCACCTATGCCAGCGTCGGCTACCTCTACGATTTTCGCAAGCACCAGCGGCCGGATGAGAAGCAGATCAAGCGTGCGCTGCCGGCGGTCAACTACCAGCACATCATTCTCGACACCGCCGCGCAGACCGTGAAGTTCTCGCAGCCCGGAGTGCGCATCGACCTGGGCGGCATCGCCAAGGGGTACGCCGTCGACCGCGGCATCGACGCGCTCAAGGCCCGCGGCGTGACGCGCGCCTATGTCGGAGCCGGCGGCGACAGCCGCATCCTCGGCGACCGCTTCGGCAAGCCCTGGATGGTCGGGATCCGCGATCCGCAAAAGGGCGAAGGCGAGGTGATCACACGCATCCCGCTGACCGACGCGGCCGTCTCCACCTCGGGCGACTACGAGCGCTTCTTCGACGAGGACGGCGTGCGCTACCACCACATCATCGACCC
>JBBQIO010001016.1:0-1616 GCA_038325015.1 Polyangia bacterium | reverse complement strand
GACCTGTCCGACGACAAGAAGCGCATGCTGGAACGCCTGCACAGCTCGGACGAGGTGCTCGCGGGCCGCACCGTGCTGGTGGTCGACGACGACACGCGCAACATCTTCGCGCTGTCGAGCGCGCTCGAGCGCCGCGGCATGCGGGTACTGACCTCGACCACGGGCCGCGAGGCGATCTCCCTGCTCGAGAGCTCGCCCGAGATCGCGATCGTGCTGATGGACATCATGATGCCGGAGATGGACGGCTACGAAACCATCGCCCAGATCCGCGCCAAGCCGGTCCTGCGCCGTCTGCCGATCATCGCGCTTACCGCCAAGGCAATGAAGGGCGACCGCGAGAAGTGCCTCGAGGCCGGCGCCTCCGACTACCTCGCCAAGCCGGTCAACACGGAGCAGCTGTTCAGTGCGCTCCGCCTCTGGCTGCACCGCTAGTGTCCCTCGCCGGGCGCGCCGCGGTGGAGAAGGTCAATATCCTGCTGGTCGACGACCAGCCGGCAAAGCTGCTCAGCTATGAGGTCATGCTGGGCGAGTTGGGCGAGAACCTGATCAAGGCCAACTCGCCACACGAGGCGCTCGGTGTTCTGCTCAAGACCGACATTGCGGTCGTGTTGATCGACGTCGTCATGCCCGGCGTCGACGGCTTCGAGTTGGCGGCCATGATTCGCGAGCACCCGCGTTTCCGGAAACTCGCCTTGATCTTCGTCTCGGCCGTCCAGATCGCCGAGACCGACCGTCTGCGCGGCTACGAGAGCGGCGCGGTCGACTATGTCGCCGTGCCGGTGGTGGCCGAGGTGCTGCGCGCCAAGGTCAAGGTCTTCATCGAACTCTACCGCAAGACGCGCCAGCTCGAGGCGCTGAACGCCGAGCTCGAGGAACGCGTGGCGGAGCGCACCGCCGAACTGGAGGCGCAAGCCGATCTGCTGCGCCAGAGCGAGGAGCGCCGCACGCTGGCGCTGTCGGCCGGCGACATGGGCTCCTGGGAGCTCGACGTCAAGAGCGGCCATTTCAAGTGGGACGAAGGCCAGTATCGAATCTTTGGCGTCAATCCGGCCAAGTTCGAGCCGACGCGGACGAGCATTCGCGACATGGTCCATCCCGACGACCGCGGACGCTGCACATTGACGGACGTCACGACCGGCGACGATCTGCGCTACCAGCGGGAATTTCGCGTCATCCTGTCCACCGGCGAGGTTCGCTGGTTCTTCGGCACCGTTGCCGTCACGCGCGATGAAAAGGGCGCGAAGGTCCGGCTGAACGGCGTCACCTTGGACATCACCGAGCGCAAGCGCGCCGAGGAACGCCAGGCGTTGCTGGCGCGCGAGGTCGACCATCGTGCCAAGAACACGCTGGCCGTCGTGCTGTCGGTGCTTCGGCTCACGCACGCCGAAACGACCAAGGAATTCATCGCCAAGGTCGAGGGTCGCATCCAGGCCCTGGCCGCGACGCACAATCTCCTGTCGGCGACGCGTTGGGAGGGCGCCGATCTGCGCCAGATCGTCGACGAGGAACTCGCGCCCTACCAGGCCGACCACCGCCAGCGTATCGTCACCTCGGGACCGGCGGCCATCCTGCTGCCGGCGACCGCCCAGGCGGTCGCTCTGGCGTTGCACGAACTG
>JBBQIO010001015.1:0-1617 GCA_038325015.1 Polyangia bacterium | reverse complement strand
CGCAACAGGCTGCGGGCGCCTCAACCGGCACCAGCCATTGCTCGGTGACCGCCCGCATAGGGCGGTGGCAGGGTTCAGCCGCATGAGCGTCGTCCAGGACATACGCGGTGCCGCGCACCCGATCGACCGGCTGGGCCGGCCGCTGCACGACCTGCGCATTTCGGTGATGGACCGCTGCAATTTTCGCTGTCCCTATTGCATGCCGAAAGAGCAGTTTCACGAAAATTACCAGTTTCTGCGTTCGCACGAGCGGCTCTCGTTCGACGAGATCGTCCGGTTGTCAAAAATCTTCGTGGCGCTTGGCGTGCGCAAGTTGCGACTGACCGGTGGCGAACCGCTGCTGCGCAGCGGCCTGCCGGATCTGGTCGGAGATCTAACGAGCATCCCGGGCATTGAAGATATCG
Source organism: Polyangia bacterium (assembly GCA_038325015.1). Classification (GTDB taxonomy): domain Bacteria; phylum Myxococcota_A; class Polyangia; order Palsa-1104; family Palsa-1104; genus JBBQIO01. The sequence continues at coordinate 1,213 of JBBQIO010001015.1, read as the reverse complement.
CGCTGACTACGAACGGCGTGCTTTTGTCGCGTCATGCCGTGGATCTGCATGCCAATGGTCTGAAACGCATCACCGTGAGTCTCGACACGCTCAACCCGGCTGTCTACAAGCGCATGAGCGGAGGCTTCGGCGCGCTCGACGATGTACTCGGCGGCATTCAGTCGGCAATCGGTGCCGGCCTGGCTCCCATCAAACTCAACGCCGTCGTGGAGCGGGGGGTCAACGATCACACCGTGCTTGACCTCGTGGAACGCTTCCGCGGCTCACCCGTCATCGTGCGTCTGATCGAGTTCATGGACGTCGGCAACCGCAATGCCTGGCGGCCTGAGCTTGTGGTGCCGTCCCGGGAACTGGTGGCGCGCATCAAGGCGCGCTGGGCGATCCATGCGGTGGCCGAGAACTATCGAGGCGAGGTGGCCGAGCGCTGGCAGTTCGACGATGGCGCCGGTGAAATTGGTTTTATCTCTTCGGTCACGCAGCCGTTTTGCGGCGCGTGCAGCCGGGCACGGCTTTCCTCGGAGGGCAAGTTCTATACCTGCCTGTTTGCCACCGACGGCCTCGACCTGCGCGCCGCATTGCGTGCGGGTGCCGACGATGAGGCGCTCCTGCAGCTGATTCGGGACAAGTGGTTGGGACGCGCCGATCGCTACAGCGAACAGCGCGATAAACTGCGCCAGGGCACGCAGCCGAAGAAGATCGAGATGTATTACATCGGCGGCTGATATGAGCTTCTCCCATATCGACGCGCAGAATCGCCCCACCATGGTCGATGTCAGCGCCAAGGACGTCACCCGGCGGAGCGCGACGGCCGAGGCGCGCGTGCACTTCCCGCTCGCCGTCGCCGAGGTCCTGCGAGAGAGCGGATTGCGGTCCAAGAAGGGACCGATCTTCGACACTGCGATCGTCGCTGGTGTGATGGCAGCGAAGCGCACGCATGAGCTGATTCCGTTTTGCCACCCGCTGGCCATCGAAAGCTGCCAGATCACCATTGAACTTGAGGGCGACGTTGCCATCATCCGCTGCACTGTGGGTGTGCATCACAGGACGGGCGTGGAAATGGAGGCGCTCACGGGTGCGAGCATCGCCGCGCTCACCGTCTACGACATGTGCAAGGCGCTGTCGCACGATATCGTGATCGGCGACACGCGCCTGCTGTCTAAGGACGGCGGCAAGAGCCATTTCACGCCGAAGGACGCGCCATGAGCATCGCCCC
>JBBQIO010001014.1:0-1621 GCA_038325015.1 Polyangia bacterium | reverse complement strand
GGCTCTGCTACAAGCTCGAACGCTGGACCGAAGCGATGGAGCTTTACGACCTCGGCATCGAGCTGGTCGAGGTCAAAAAAGCACGCGTCTACCGCCTCGCCGATCTCTACGCGCGTCGCGGCCAGCTGCAGCTGCAGTACCTCGGCGAATCGGCGGCCGCCGCCGCGACCTACACCCGCGTGCTCGAGCTCGATCCCGACAGCGACATGGCACAGAGCGCGCTCGAGCGCATCTACTCGGTGGACGGCAACTGGCGTGCGCTGATCGGCGCTTACGAGCGACGGGCCACCTTGGTGACCGACGAGACGCGGCGGGTGGAGATTTTGCGGCGCGCGGCGCGTGTCGCGGGCGCCAAGCTCAAAGACGGCGCGGAGACGGCGCGGCTGTATGGGGCGCTCCACGCCGCCGACGCGACCGATGGCGAGGCGCTCGATCAGCTGGAGCGCCATTACGAGCGGACGCGAGCGTGGGAGCCGTTGGTCGGCATCTTCACGACGCGGCTGTCGCTGACCACCGGCGGCGACGAGTCGATTGCGCTCTACTTGCGCATCGCGCACCTCTACGAAGAGGGCTTGCGTGATGCCGAGCGCGCGACCTTCGCCTACCGCAAGGTGCTGGATATCGCGCCGTCACACAAAGAGGCCATCGAGGCGCTCGGCCGGCTCTACGAGGCGACCGAAAAATGGGCCGACTTCGTGGAGGTCACGCGGCGGCAGATTCGCATCGTCATGGACCGCAGCCAAAAGGCGCTGCTCTATTTCAAGTGCGGCTCGGTCATGGAGTCGAAGTTCGGCAAGGAGGACGACGCGATTCGCTATTACGACGCCGCGATCAAGACCTCGCCGTCGTGTCTACCTGCAGTGCACGGCCTGCGCGATCTCTACTTGCGCAAGCAGGACTGGCCGCACGTGATCGAGACGCTGGAGCTCGAAGCCAAGCTGTGGACCGACGACAAAGAGCGCGCCGGAGTGTTTGCTTCGGTCGGCACGATCTACGCCGAGAAGCTGGGCGCCGAGGAGCGCGCCATCCAGTATTACGAAAAGGCGCTCTCCGTCGACCGCGAATGCCTGCCCGCCAATCGCTCGCTGTTCGAGCTCTACTTTGCGCGCGGGGAATACGTGCGCGCGCTGCCGGTCGCAGTCATCTTGACGCAAAAGGTGCAGCGCGAGGGCGACCCGGTCGAGCGCTCGGAATTTTATCGCAAGCGCGCCATCGTCGCCGAGAAGACCGACGACCCGCAGGCCGCAGCCGAGAGCCTGGTGATTGCGCTGGAGATCCGGCCGGAGAATGAGGCAGCGCTCGACCTCTTGGTGCAGCTCTGCCGCGCTCGGCCCGACGTCTTCGATTTTCCCGCCACGCTCGACGAGCTCGAGAAGCTCTATCGCAAGCGCGAGATGTGGACCTCGGTGGGGCGCGTGCTGGTCGGGCGCGGCGGTCTGGCCGAAGCGGCGCACGAGCTGGACCGCGCCAACGAGCTCTATCAAGAGGCGCTGCGGCTCGGCCCCGAGGAGCTCCTCGTCGTCGAGGCGCAGGTCGCGCTCAGTGAAAAATTGCGTCGCTTCGTCGACGCGGTCGCGGTGCTCGAGCAGTTCATCGCGCGCGCCCCGGAGCTGGCGCATCG
>JBBQIO010001013.1:0-1625 GCA_038325015.1 Polyangia bacterium | reverse complement strand
AGGTTGACCACGGTCTTGCCGCGCAGCGTCGGGACTTTCTTGATCGGCCGTTCGGAGATCGCCAGAAACGTCTCACCCAGGTCGAGCAGCTGTTTGATGGTCGCTGCGTCGAGCGTCTCCGTACCGAGGAGGTGGCGGAGGCGATTCACGATGCGTCTCCGGCCGCCCGCGCGACGCTGGCGCGCACGATGGCTTGATCGCTCGACGCGCCCAACTCCGAGAGCTGCACCTTGACCCGCTCGCGGGCGTCGGTCTCGACGTGCAGACCGGTGTAGTCGGGCTGAATCGGCAGCTCGCGCAGCGCGCGCCCGCGGTCGACCAACACAGCGAGCTGGACGCGGCGCGGTCGGCCGTAGTCCATGAGCGCGTCGAGCGCGGCGCGAATCGTCCGACCGGTGTAGAGCACGTCGTCGACGAGCACGACCGTGCGGCCTGCGATGCCCTCGTTCGGCAGCTCGGTGGTTCCGACCTCGGGCCGCGGCAATCCCTCGAACACGTCGTCGCGGTAAAGCGTGATGTCGATCGCGCCCAGCGCCGGTCGCGCCCGCTCGCCGGTGTCGACGATCATGCGCGCCAATCGCTCCGAGAGCGGCACGCCAGCCGAGCGAATGCCAACCAGCACTAGATCGGCGGCATGCGCGTTGCGCTCCACCAGCTCGTGCGCGATACGGCGCAGCGCGCGATGGATGCCGGCGGCATCGAGTAGCACCCGCGCGTCGCCTGTCGGATGGTCGGCCACGAGCCAATGAAGTAACACGAAGAGCGCGCGCCGGAAAAGCGCCGCGTCCGGCAACGTCAGGAGGTAGACTCGGCGGGCATGGGCGTGGACGCGACAGCGGGGATCATTTTGATCGGCGACGAGATCTTGTCCGGCAAGGTCGTCGACGAGAACGCCGCCTTTTTGACCCGCGAGCTGCGCGAGCTCGGCGTGGCGCTACGGCGGGTCGTCGTCATCCCCGACGTGCTCGATGAAATCGGCGAGACGGTGCGCGATTTTTCCCGCCGCTTCGACCATGTCTTCACGTCGGGCGGCGTTGGGCCGACCCACGACGACCTGACCATGGCCGGCGTGGCCCTCGCGTTTGGGCAAAAGATCGCGCGCCATCCCGCGCTCGAGCATGCGCTGCGCGATCACTACGGCGCCAAACTGCAAGAGCGCAATCTCTGCATGGCGGACGTCCCCGAAGGGGTGCATTTCGTCCCCGGCGACAACCCCAGCTGGCCGGTGCTGGCCGTCGAAAATGTCTACATTTTGCCGGGCATTCCCGAGCTATTTCGCCTCAAGTTCAACGCCATCGCCGAGCGCTTTCGCGGCGCCCCGTTTCATCTGCGCTCGGTCTTCGTCGCCGCCGACGAGGGGCATATCGCCGACCAGCTCGACCGCGTGGTCATGAGCTATCCAACGGTGCAGGTGGGCTCCTATCCACGCTGGCAAGCGAGCGACCATCGCGTGCGCGTGACCCTCGAAGGGCGTGACGCCGCCAGCGTCGACGCGGCGACCGCTGAGCTGGTTGCCGCCCTAGGCGCGCACGTAGTCAGAGTCAGTTGACCCCCACGGCCAGAGCCGCTAGAACCGGCGCGTGACGCGCATCCTGGTTCGCGGCGGTCGGGTGATCGATTCCGGC
>JBBQIO010001012.1:0-1626 GCA_038325015.1 Polyangia bacterium | reverse complement strand
TCCTCGCAGCCCAGCTCATCGAGGAGCGCGCGCGCCGCCAGCACCGACGCTGGATTGACGTTCGAGTCGAGCCGAATGCCACGCAAATCGCCGCCCGTCGCCTGCACCGCGGTGCGACTGCCGCGCTCGGTGTCATAGGTGTCGACGAGCAGCGTGCTGTTTTCGGGGAAGGCGTGGAAAAAATCGGCGAACGCGCGGCGCTCGGTCTCGGCGACATGCACGCCGACGCGCTCGGCCGCCTGCACATAAAAATGGTCCATCGTCCCGGTCGCTGGCACACCGTAGCGATGCTGCGCTGCCAAATTGGACGTGCCTGCACAGCCGGCGATGTAGGCCGCGTACGACGCGTCGATGGCGGCCGACGGATGGGTGCGACGCGCACCGAACTCATAGACTGGCTTGCCACCCGCGCCCTCGACGACGCGCGCCGCTTTGCTGGCGATCATCGACTGATGATTGATCCGGCTCAGCCACGGCGTTTCGAGCAGCTTGGCGCGCACCAGGTCGGTCTCGACCTGCAGAAGCGGCGTGTACAGCTTGAGCTGCAGCCCGCCGACCATCAGCGGACTGCCGTCGGTGCGCAGGCCGGGTGCCGCGAAGGCCAGCGTGCCTTCGGGCAGCGCTTCGATCTCACCCACGAAGCCCTCGATCCCGCGCAAAGCGGCTCGCACCGCGGGCCGCGTCGCCAGCGCCGGACCGATGAGCGTGTGATTTTCCAGCGTCGCCAGCTCCGCTTCGTCGAGGTGCATCTGCGCGGCGTGCTCGATGATCGAACGCAGCCCGCAGAAGACGACGTAGTTGCGCTCGCGCGGCAGCTTGCGGAAGAAAAAACCCATGCGCAGTCGGTGTTCGAGGAGCCCGGCGTCGGCGTGCGCGACGAGTGTCGTGATCTGGTAGGCGTCGATCTCCATCGTGGCCAGGCTCATTGGGCGTCTCCTCGGCAAAGCTCGGTCGACTGCACGTGGCGCACCCCGGCCGCGGCCAAGGCGGCGTCGGTCTCAGTGCGCGACGCCGGATTCACGGCACGCGTCAGGTCGTCGACGAAGCAGACCTCGAAGCCGGCGGCCGCTCCATCCAGTGCTGTCCATTTGACACAAACATCGCGCGCCAAGCCGGCGACGAACACGCGCCGAACCTCGCGTCCGCGCAGCCAGCCGGCCAGCCCGGTGTCGCGGCGGCCGCCCCTGCCGTCGAGGTTCTCGCGGAACGCGCTGTAGGAATCGGTCTGGCGATCGGTCCCTTTACGCAGAATTAGCGTGATCGTGTCGTCGGGGAGCGCGTCAGCGAGCTCCGCCCCAGCGCTGCCGGCGACGCAGTGATCCGGCCACAGCGTCTGCGCCGCGCCGTACAGCTCCATCGACTCGAACGGCTTTCGTCCGGCGTGGCTGCTGGCGAAGGAGACGTGGCCGGCGGGATGAAAATCTTGTGTGGCCACGACCAGTGCGCCGCGATCCGCGAAATGCCGGGCTAGACGGCCGAGCGGCGCGGCGATCTCGTTCCCGCCGTCGACGGCCAGCGCACCGCCGGGCATGAAGTCGGGCTGCAGATCGATCACCAGCAGCGCATCGTGTCGATCGAGATTCATGAGCTGCTCTCCTGTTTGTTATTGTACGAATGACAATAACA
>JBBQIO010001011.1:0-1627 GCA_038325015.1 Polyangia bacterium | reverse complement strand
TGCTCAAGAGCGCCGAGGGGCTGGCCGGGCTGTTCGGCAAAATCCTGCGGGACGACGTGTTCGCATCGTGGACCGGCAAGCTTGCGGCGCTGCTCGTGCGTCCGGCCCTCGGACGGCTACGCAAACGGATGGACTATGGCGAGCGCGGTGGTGCGCCGCTCATCGGCATCGACGGCGTGGCCGTGCTGTGCCACGGTGCCTCCAATGGCAACGCGATCAAGAACGGGCTGGGCGTCGCCTCGCACTTGACCGGCGGCTTGCCCGAGGCGGTGGCCGCCGCGCTCGCCGAGCTCCAGGCGCATCTAGCGGGCAGCGCTGTAGGCATCGGAGCGGCCGCAAAGAGGGAGATCACGTGACGCAGACATACACGCGCATTGCCGGCACCGGCCATGCGGTTCCGGGGCGCGTCTTGACCAATGAAGAGCTGGCCAAGACGGTCGCGACCAACGACCAATGGATCGTCGAACGCACCGGCATCAAGGAGCGGCGCATTTTGGAAGAGGGGCGCGTCACCTCCGACCTTGCCGCCGAGGCCGGGCGGCGCGCGTGCGAAGCGGCCGAGATCGATCCGGCGACGCTCGACCTCATCATTTGCGCGACTATTTCGCCCGACATGCCACTGCCGGCGGTGTCGGTGACCGTGCAGCAAAAGCTTGGCGCGAGCTGCCCCGCGTTTGACCTCGCGGCGGCGTGCGCCGGCTTTCTGTACGGCCTTTCGGTGGGCGATGCCTTCGTGCGCGCCGGGACGTTTCAGCGCGTGCTGGTCATCGGGGTCGAGGTGCTGTCGCGCTGTGTCGACTGGAGCGACCGCAACACGTGCGTGCTGTTTGGCGACGGCGCCGGCGCCGCAGTGCTGGTGCGGACCGAAGATCCGGCGCGGCGCATTCTGTCGACGCATCTGTTCGCCGACGGCGCGGGCTTGCCGCTTCTAAACATTCCGGGCGGCGGCACGGCCGAGCCGCCCAGCCTCGCCACCGTCGAGAACAAGCGCCACTTCGTCAAGATGCAGGGGCGACCGATCTTCACCCACGCGGTCAAGAACATGTCGCGCGCTTGCCAGATTGCGCTCGAGCACAACGCAACCAAAGTCGACGACCTCGACTGGGTGGTCGCGCATCAGGCCAATCTGCGCATCATCGAGGCGGTGGCGCAGCGGCTGAACGCGCCCATGGACAAGTTCTATTTGAACGTCGAGCGCTACGGCAACACCTCCTCGGCGTCGATCCCGATCGCGCTCGACGAGGCGGCGCGCGCCGGCAAAGTCCAGCCCGGTCACCTGGTGCTGAGGACCGCGCTCGGCGCTGGGCTCTCCTGGGGCGCCGCGCTCATTCGCTTTTAATCTTTCGCACAAGAGGGTTCATGCGCGCGTTTCTGTTCCCCGGTCAGGGTTCGCAAAAGGTCGGCATGGAGCGCGGCCTGCCGCGCCGCCGCTTCGACGAGGCCGACGCCGCTCTCGGCTTTTCGCTGTCCAAAATCAGCGCCGAGGGGCCCGAGGCCGAGCTGACTCGTACTGCACACGCCCAGCCGGCGATCTTGACCGTGTCGATGGCGTGGGCCGACGTCTTGACCGAGCGCGGCATCACGGCCGAGGTCGTGCTGGGCCATTCCTTGGGGGAATATTCGGCCC
>JBBQIO010001010.1:0-1629 GCA_038325015.1 Polyangia bacterium | reverse complement strand
TGGCCCCGCAGATCGCCACGGCCATCACGCACATCCACGACGGCCGTTCGGTGTCCGAACTGTTCAGCTGACAGGCTACTTCTCGCTGTCCAGATGCGCCATCTGCTCGGCGCCGTAGCGTGTGCCTTCGATAGCGTCTTTGGGTACCAGGGTCTCCAACGCGCGCACGTCTTCCACGCTGAGCGGCTTGTCCAATGCCGCCAATGAATCCGCCAATTGCGCGCGGGTCCGAGCGCCTACCAACGGCACGAAGCCCGGTTGCGCCGCCAGGGCCCAAGCCACGGCGAGCTGGCCGGGCGTCAAGCCACGCTCGCGGGCGAAGGCACCCACCGCCTCCACCACCTGCTGATTGCGAGCCCCGGTTTCGCCGCTGAAGCGCGGCAAGTGCGCGCGAAAGTCGGCGGGCCCAGCGACTTTACTGCCGGTCAATAGCCCGCGCGAAAAAATCCCGTACAGCGTCGCGCTCACGCCGAGTTGCTTCAAGAGCGGGAAGATTTTTTCCTCTGGGCCGCGGGTGACGAGCGCATATTCGATCTGCAGATCGACGATGGGATGCACCCGCTGCGCCCGAGTGATGGTCTCGACGCCCACCTCGGACAAGCCGATGTGGCGCACGTAGCCCTGCTTGATCAAATCCGCGATGGCGCCGACCGTGTCTTCGATGGGGACGGCTGGATCGAGCCGCGCGGGGCGATAGATATCGATCACCTCGACTCCGAGTCGCTTCAAGCTGTAGGCAGCAAAGTTCTTGACGGCCGCCGGACGCATGTCGAGCCCGATGAACGAACCCTTCGGATCGCGCATGCCGCCGAACTTGACCGACACCTGCACGCGCTCGCGGCGACCCGCGATCGCGCGCCCCACGAGCAGCTCGTTGTGGCCCATGCCGTAGAAGTCGCCCGTATCGAGCAGCGTGACGCCCGCGTCGATGGCGGCTTGGATTGTGGCCACGCTCTCCGCGTCCTCGGCCAGCCCGTATGCCCCCGAAAAGCCCATGCAGCCGAGGCCGAGCGGGAACACTTGGGGTCCCGTTTCTCCGAGTTTCGTCGAGTGTTTCGCGTTCTGATTCATCGTTGTTGCTCCTTCGCTGACTAAGATAGCCCTGGCCATCATGAACTCCAGTGAATAGGATACATGCGTCCCATGAATTCAGTTTATGAGCGGGACTTGGACCTGAACCTGCTGCGCGTGTTCGTGGTCGTGGCCGAGGCGGGCAGCGTCACCGTCGCCGCGCAGCGCCTGTACCTGACTCAACCGGCGGTCAGCGCGGCCGTGCGCCGCTTGACGGAGCGAGTCGGCGCGCCGCTCTTTGCGCGCGCTGGGCGCGGCCTCACCCTGACCGCGCGCGGCAGCCAGCTGCTCCAGACGGCACGCCCGCACTTGAGCGCCTTGATCAGCGCCGCGCTCTCGCCCACTGTCTTCGACCCCAAGACCAGCGACGAGACCGTGCGGCTTGGCCTCTCCGACGTGAATGACACCTGGCTCTTGCCACCGCTATTGCAGGTGCTCGCGACGTCGGCTCCAAGGCTCCGCCTGGTGATTCTGCCGATTCAGTTTCGCACGGTGAGCGAAGCATTGCAGAGCGGCCGCATCGACCTCGCGGTCACCGTGGCCGACGACCTGCCGGCA
>JBBQIO010001009.1:0-1629 GCA_038325015.1 Polyangia bacterium | reverse complement strand
GTGCGCGGCATCGTGCACGGCATGTCGCAGTCGCAGCAGACGGTCTTTGTCGAGCCCGAGGAGATCGTCGAGCTCAACAACCGGCTCAAGCTGGCCGAGCTCGAGGTCGGCGAAGAAGAGCGTCGCATACTCCTCGAGCTCTCGCGCCTCGTCGAGAACGCGCTGTCACAGATCCTCGACAACCTGCACGCGCTGACGGCGCTCGACCTCATCGACGCCGCAGCGCGCCTGTCGAGCGATCTGCGCGCCGCCCCAGCCGACATCCCTGACAGCGACGGGGCACGGCTCGATCTGCGCCGCGCACGCCATCCGTTGATGGCGCTCTCCGAGCGCGTCTGCATCCCCAACGACATCGTCATCGGGCTGGGCAAAACGCTGGTGATCTCCGGCCCCAACGCCGGCGGCAAGACGGTGGCGCTCAAGACCGCGGGGCTGTGCGCGCTCATGACCGCCGCCGGTCTGCATGTCCCGGCCCAGGAAGGCTCGTCGCTGCCGCTGTTTGGCGCCGTGGTCTCCGACGTGGGCGACGATCAAAGCCTGGAGCGAAATCTCTCGACTTTTTCGGCTCACGTGATGAGCCTGTGCGAATTTTTAGCATCGCCGGACGAGCCGCTGCTGGTCTTGCTCGACGAGATCGCCGTTGGCACCGATCCTGATCAAGGCGCGGCGCTGGCCCAAGCCGTGCTGGAGGCGCTGGCCACCCGCGGCAGCACGGTCATCGTCACCACCCACTATGATCGATTGAAGACGCTCGCCTCCAGCGACGAGCGATTCTTCAACGCCTCGGTCGGTTTTGACGTCGACAAACTGCTGCCGACCTACCAGCTCCACCTCGGCGTGCCGGGTGCGTCGGGTGCAGTCTTGGTGGCGCGGCGCCTCGGCCTGGGCGACGACATCTGTGCCCGGGCGACGGTGTTGGCCGGCGAACGCACCGCGCTCGAGAGCCTGCTTCTCACCGTGGCACACGAGCGTCGCAAGCTCACCGAGGCTTCAGAGGCCGTCGCCGTCGAGCGCGCCGAGGTCGAGCGCATGTCGGCCGCCGCAGAGCGCGAGCTAGAAAAAGCCCAGGCCAAGCTCGAGGCTGCGCGCAAAGCGGCCCACGACGACGCTGTCGGCCAGCTGCGCGCTGCGCGAAACGAGCTCGATCGCACCCGCGGCGTGCTCCGTCGTGCCAAGGACGGCTCGGTCACCGCCGCTGAGCTGCGCGAGGTCGAACGCGAGATCGACCAAGCCGCCGAGCTGGTCCACTCCGCCGCACCGCGCCCCGAGCCGCCACCCGGTCGCGCGGCTACCGTCGAGGATCTGACCCCCAACCGCGAAGTCTGGGTGCAGCGACTGGGCAGCCACGCCAAGGTTCTGTCTATCTCCAAAGACGGCCGTGTCCAGATTCAGGCCGGCATCCTCAAGATGGCCGTCCTCGTCGACGAGATCCGCATCGCCAGCCACAAATCGGTCGTTCCCCACACCGGCACGCGCGGTCGCCGAGGCTGGCAAGAGCCGGCACCGCCCACCGAAGCCAAGAGCCGCGGCTCCTGGCCCGAGCTCAACGTCCGCGGCGAGCGCCTCGACGCCGCCATCGCCGTCGCCGAAAAAGCCCTCGACGACGCTCTCCGCGCCGGCTCCGATGGC
>JBBQIO010001008.1:0-1635 GCA_038325015.1 Polyangia bacterium | reverse complement strand
GACGTGAGCGCGACGCTCGCGGGCAGCTCGCAGTCGGGCGCGCTGACCGTCCTTTTGCTGCACGACCCGAACCTCTTCCCCGAGGCCGCGGCGCGCGGCGTCGGGCTGACGCTGTCCGGCCACACGCACGGTGGGCAGCTTGCGGTGCCCGGCTTTTCGCGCAAACTGACGCCGGCGCGGGTCATTACCCCCTATCCGGCCGGGCTCTATCGGCTCGGTGCATCGGTGCTGTATGTCAATCGCGGGGCGGGCACGACTGGCCCTCCGGTACGGCTCGGTGCGGCGGCGGAGCTGACGCTCCTGGTGCTGCGCCGCGCTTGATTCCCCGCCGGCATGCTGCAGTGCAGCATGGGCCGAAGGCACGTGGTCGACGGCGCTGCTGGCCGTTAAGCCCGCTGACCACTATAGTTCGGTCCGTCATGACCAAGCCCAACGCCTCGTCCGCCCCCGTCCCGTTGCCAAGCAAGCCGCCGCCTGTACCTGTAATCGACGACTCGACGCAGCTCCTGGCGCTGTACAAGCAGATGCTGACGATTCGCCGCGTCGAAGAGGCGGCCGCCAAGGCCTACGCGCAGGGCAAGATCGGCGGCTTTTTGCACCTCGGCATCGGGCAGGAGGCGGTGTGCACCGGCGCCATCGCGGCGATCAAGGCGACCGACTACATCGTGTGCACCTACCGTTCACACGGTCACTACCTCGCCAAAGGCGGGACCCCCAAGCAGGTCCTCGCCGAGCTGTACGGAAAGTCGACCGGCGCCAGCCACGGCTTCGGCGGCTCGATGCACCTGTTTTCGGCCGAGCACCGCATGCTCGGTGGGCACGGCATCGTCGGCGGTCACGTGCCGCTGGCCACCGGCGTCGCGTTCTCGTCGAAGTACCGCAAGACCGACGAGGTCACGCTGTGCTTTTTCGGCGATGGCTCGGTGCCGCAGGGCGCGTTTCACGAGGGACTTTCCTTGGCCGGCCTGTGGAAGCTGCCCATCGTCTTCATCTGTGAGAACAACCAGTACTCGATGGGCACCCCGCTCTACCGCACCATCGCGGTCGCGGACGTGACCGAGCGCGCGTCGGGGTACGGCATCGCGCGCGAGCGATTCGAGGGACACGACGTTTTGGCCGTACGGGCCGGCATTGCGGAGGCGGTCGAGCGCGCGCGCACCAAGATGGAGCCGACGCTGATCGAGGTCATCACCTATCGCTTTCGCGGCCACTCGATGTCCGACCCGGGCAACTATCGAACCAAGGACGAGATCGAGGAGTGGAAGAAGCGCGACCCGGTTACCGTGGCGCGCGCCAAGCTCGTCATCGCGCTCGGCAGCGAGGACAAGCTGACCGCCCTGGAGGCACAGGTCCGCGCTGAGATAGCAGAAGCCACACGCTTCGCCGAAGAGTCGCCACTGCCGACGGTCGAAGAGATGTGGAAGAACGTCTACAGCGACCCGTCGACCAACCCGGAGAAAATGTAGCCATGGTCGCTGACAGAACAACGATCCCCGACGCGACGAGCGCCGACGTCACGAGCGCCGACGTCACGAGCGCCGACGTCACGGTCAGCGCCGACGTCACGGTCAGCCCCGACGTCACGGTGAGAGAAATCGCGCGGGAAGCGCGCGGTGGGGGGAGGCTCGTTTGGCT
>JBBQIO010001007.1:0-1637 GCA_038325015.1 Polyangia bacterium | reverse complement strand
GCCTCGATCAGCCCCCGGCAGCGCGGATCATCGCGCCGGAAGATCGTGTGCGTGCCGTGGACGCGCTCGCCGCGACGTTGGTCGGAAGCGGCGTGGAAATGGTGTTTGGTCTTCCCGGCGGTGCCATCTCGCCGATGCACGACGCGCTGCTCGACCATCCGAGCGTACGCGTCGTGACGACGCGCCACGAGGCGGGCGCGATCTTCGCCGCGGCCGGCTACGCGCGCGCAACCGGCAAGGTGTGTGCAGTGTTGGTCACCTCCGGGCCTGGAATATTGAATGCGATGACCGGCATCGCGTCGGCGTTTTACGACAATCTGCCAATCGTCATCATCGTCGGCGAAGTGCCACGCACGCGCTTCGGCAGAGGCGCCATCCAAGAGGGCTCGCCCTACGCGCTCGACATCGTGCGGATGACCGCGAACATCACCAAGCTGTCGGCCGAGTGCATCGAGCCGGGTGCCGCGACCAGCCTGTTGTTACGCGCGCTGGCCAGTGCAACGACCGGGCCCCGGGGGCCGGTGCTGTTGACGCTGCCGTTAGATGTCGCAACCACCCCGATTCGGCCGGCGCGAATCGTCTTGGCCCAGAGTGCCGAGCTGCCGATCGATCCGACCGCGGTGCTGGCCGCCAGCCAGGCGCTGGAACATGCAAAACGCCCGCTACTGTTCGTTGGTTCGGGCGCGCGCAACGGCGACGGGCCCCGGCTGGTGCGAGCGCTTGCCGAGCGACTCCAGGCTCCGGTGATGACGACGCCCAAGGCCAAGGGTCTATTCCCCGATAATCATCCGCTCAACCTCGGCGTCTTCGGATTGGGCAGCCATCCCTCGACCCACGATTATTTGAAAGACGGCATCGACGTCCTTCTGACCATCGGCAGCAGCCTGGGCGAGGCCGCGACCAGCGGCTGGAACCCGTTATTGGCGCCGACCGATCAGTTCATTCAGATCGACATCGATCCAGGTCAGCTCGGCCGGAGCTACCCGATCACGATGGGGCTGGTGGGCGACGCTGGCGCCGTTTTGGCGGAGCTGCTCGCGGATATCCGGATGAAGCCACGACCGCCGAAGACGTTCGGAATTCGCCGCTATGACGAGCTGGTCACGCACGGCACCGAAGGTCGGATCTCGCCGCAGCGGGCGATCTGGGAGCTGCAGCAGATCATGCCTGCCGACACGATGTACAGCCTCGATATCGGCGAGCACATGCTGTTCGGCATTCACCATCTGCGTATTCAGGAGCCGAACAGCTTCATTTTGAGCTTGGGGTTTGGCTCGATGGGCTCGGGCGTCGGCGCCGCGCTGGGTATCAAGCTCGGCCGACCAGAGCGTCCGGTTGTGGCGATTTGTGGTGACGGCTGCTTTTCGATGGCGCTCGGAGACGTCGCGACCGCGGTCAACGAAGAGGTTCCGTTCGTGGTCGCCGTGTTGAACGACGAGCGCTACGGAATGGTCGAGCTCGGGCACAAGGTGCTGTACGGAAGAACTCCGTCCTTTTCGGCGGGCGCGATGAACGTATCGAAGCTCGCTGCAGGCGTCGGCGCTCAGGCCGTTCTGATCGAAAAGCCCGGCGACCTGTTGGCGATCGACCTGCAGGCTCTGCTCCGACGCGGGTCGGTCGTGCTGGATATTCGCATC
>JBBQIO010001006.1:0-1638 GCA_038325015.1 Polyangia bacterium | reverse complement strand
GTCCTTCTCCGCAAGGTCGCCGCCACGGCGCAGCGGCCGCGCGACCAGCGCGCCATCTTGGGCCGACTGGCCGAGCTGGAACGCCGCCTCGGTCACATGGAAGCGGCGCAGGAGGCCTACCGGCGGGCGCTCCTTCTCGATCCCGATTTTCGCGCGGCGCTGCTCTTCTTGGCCGATGACGCGCGCACGCGCGCCGACGTCACGACCGAGGCCACGCATCTGGAGCGCTTGGTGTCGCTGCCGGCTGACCCGCTCGATCCCGACGGACGCACCGAGGCTCTGTTGCGCCTAGCGACGCTACATCTCGACGGCAACCGACTCGCCGAGGCGGAGCAGGTCGCCGAGCGAGCGCGCCGTGAGACGCCGCGGGCCATGTCCGTCCTGGCGCTGCTCGATCAGATCTATTCGCGCGTGCCGCGACCGCAGCGCCTCATTGAGGTGCTGGCGCAGCGTATCGAGCTCGATTCCGATCCGGCCTCGGTCGAGACGTTGCTACTGCGGCGCGCGGCGCTCTTCGAGTCGATCGGACAGGTCGCGCATGCGGTCGCCGCCTACCAGGAGGTCACGGCGCTCCATCCGGACCTCGTGCTGGCGTGGCAGCGACTGGCCGCGCTGCTCGCCGCGCAGGATTCGGTCGAGCCTCTGGTCGGGGTGCAATTGCGGCTGGCCGAGCGCTTCGCCGCCGCCGATCGCGCCAACGAAGCCGAAGCGCTCTTCACCGAAGCGGCTCACCTGTGCCACGACAGGCTGCACGACATGACGCGCGCTCGTGCAGTGCTGCTGCGCGCGCTCGAGGTGCAGCCGCGCTCGCTTCTGGCCATTTCGGGACTCTTGACGCTGGCCCGCGAAAAGAGCGATCACGTCGAAGAGGACGCGCTACTCGGGCGAATTGCGGATCTGGAAGCGCGAGCGTCCCAGCGCATCGAGCTCGTCGCCGAGCGCGCGCGTCTGCGCCACTCGCGGGGGGACGCCAAGGGAGCCGAGGCGCTGCTCGACGAATTCGCGGCCAACGAGCTGCCCACCGGCGCGCTCCGTCTTTTAGTGGAGCTGGCCGATGAGGCCGGCGAGATCGCGCGCGCCAGCGCTCCATTGGAAGAGCTGCGGCAGCGTGGCGTGGCGCAACCGGACCTGGCGCTGGAAAAGTACGCCGTGCGTCGCCTCGCCAAGTTGGCGCTGCAAAAGGGACCGGGCCGCGCCGCCGAGGAGCTGCTGCGCCGAGCGTTGGCGCTCGACCCCGATGACCCGTTGATCGCGCGTGCGCTGGCCGACGTCGAGCGCAGCCGCGGCGATGATCTTTCCTATCTCGACACACTCGATCAGTTGCTGATCGGCGTGCGGCGACGGTTCGAGGGAGCCGACCGGGAGGCGGAGCTGTGCGTGGAAATGGCCACCGTGCTGCGCCGGATCGGCGACGGCGAATCGGCCCAGACGCGACTGCGCGAAGCGCTCGATGCCAAGCCCGACCATGGTCCAGCGTGGCGCCTGTACGGGGAGCTCGCGCTGGCTTCGGACAATCAGGCCGAGGCGGTTCGTGCGCTCGAGCGCGCCGCCCAGCTGGGGGCGCTCGACAGCGCCGGCTACGCCGAGCTCGGCCAGCTCCACGAGCGAGTGGGCGACATCAAGAGCGCGGCCGAGGAC
>JBBQIO010001005.1:0-1645 GCA_038325015.1 Polyangia bacterium | reverse complement strand
ACGGCAAGGTCTGCCCGCGCAGGTTGAGCACCTCGCGCCGCTCGATGGTCATCACGTCCGACGGCGTAATAAGCAGACTCTCAAGCACCGAGTTGAGCGGGATGGCGAACGTCCGCCCCATCGACCGCACGACCAAGGCCTGGATGATGGCCAGGGTGATAGGCAAGGTGATGGTCATGCGCGTGCCGCGATCCGCCTCCGAATCGATGTCGATGATGCCCGACAGCCGCGAGATGTTGGTCTTGACCACGTCCATGCCGACGCCTCGGCCCGACAGCTCGTCGGGCACGTCCTTGGTCGACACCCCTGGGAGAAACATGAGGTTGAGCGCCTCGCGCTCGCTCATTTCGGCGGCGTGCTGCGGATCGACCAGCCCCCGCTCCAGCGCCTTTTGGACGATCCGCCGCGCGTCGACACCCGTGCCGTCGTCCTCGATCGAAATGACGACGTGATTACCGCGCTGTTCGGCGGCGATCTTGATGAGACCAACCTCGGGCTTGCCGAGGCGGACCCGCGCCGCCGGCGGCTCGATGCCGTGATCGATGCAATTGCGGATGATGTGCATCAGCGGGTCGGACAGCTCCTCGACGATCAGCTTGTCGAGCTCAGTATCGGCGCCGCTGATGGTCAGGCGGATCTCTTTGCCGGCGTCGCGCGACAACTTGCGCACCACGCGTGAGAGCTTGTCGAAGATCTGCCCGAGCGGAACCATCCGGACTTCCAAAATGCCGGCCTGCAGATCGTCGAGCTTGCGCCCGAGCGCACGCGACTCGCGCTGCAGCGCGCGGGTGATTTTGGCCATCGACCGGTCGGCGCGCAGCACGTCGATGATGGCCTGAAACCCGGCCCGGCTCAGTGTCAGCTCACCAACGATGTTCATCAGGTGATCGAGCTTGCGGATATCGACGCGCACGGTCTGCGCCACCGACTTGAGCGAGAGCTCCGAGGTGTCGTCGGGGATGACCATCGGCGCCGCGATCGACGGCGCGTTCGCAGTCATATGCGTCACGGGCGTCACGGACGGCGGCGTGTCGGGCAAGAACAGCGGCGCCGTCACGGTCTCTGCGGGCGCCAGCGGCGTTTGCGCCACCGGCGCGTTGGCCGCGCGCCGCGGCAGCTCACTGACGACGCAGCGCTCCCCGAGCGCCTCTTTGACCTCGTGAAGCAGCCGTGTGGATCCGAGAATGACGTCCAGCTCGATGTGCAGCTCGCTGGCCGATTCGGCCGACGGCAAGTAGGTGATCACCTCGCCGAGCGGCTTGAGGTGCGCCTTGAGATCGTCGAGCCCGCGATCGATCGACATCAGCTCGAAGCCGCAGTGGACCCTGTAGAGCATGCGCCCGAGCCGAATGTTCTCGCGCAGGCGATGCTCTTCGTATTCGGTCAGGACCGAGAGCAGGCTCTGCTCGAGCTGATATCCGCCGAACTGCGGCACCTCCACCGGTGTACCGCTGCGCTCGGCGGCCAACGCGTCCAGGCGCACCACGAAATCGTCGATCACCGCTTGGGCTTGGCCTCCGTCCTCCGCAGCGACACCGGTCCCGGTCGACGAGGTATCGGAAATGATGCGGTTGAATAGCGCCACCGCTTCGAACAAAAAATCGAGTGTCGCCGGAGTCAGCGGCACGCGGCCGAGCCTGAGCGA
>JBBQIO010001004.1:0-1646 GCA_038325015.1 Polyangia bacterium | reverse complement strand
CAGCCGACGCTCGACACCATGCACAAGGATCTCTATCGCGCCCGCGCCGCCGCGCAGAACATCATTCCGACGACGACCGGTGCTGCCAAGGCCATCGGCCTCGTGCTGCCCGAGCTTGCCGGCAAGCTCGACGGTGCGGCGATCCGCGTGCCGACGCCGAACGTGTCCTTCATCGACCTGGGCTTCGTTGCCAAGCGCGCCACCACGGTCGACGAGGTCAACAAGGCCATTACGGATGCGACGAAGTCGAACCGGCTGGCAAACATCGTGACCTGGACCAAGGAGCCGCTGGTCTCCAGCGACCTCAATCATGACCCGCACTCGGCCACCTTCGGCATCGACCAGACCAAGGTCCTGGGCGGCACGTTCGTCCGCATCGTGGCCTGGTACGACAACGAGTGGGGCTTCTCCAACCGCATGGCCGACACCGCCGTCGCGATGGGCAAGCTGGGCTAGGGCAAATAGTCCCGTCTCGGAACCAGTCCCGCTAGAATAACGAGAATGTAGCGGCGAGCACACTTCGAGGGAGAGAAAATCTAGGGATCGATGGGCGCCCTCACCGGCGCCCATTGTCTTTTGTGGCCGGTCCATGCGCGCATTTTACTACGGGTGCCCCGAGCCGACGATTACGGTCGCTACTGACGCTCTAATCCAATGTTTGCAGGCGATTCCGCCGAGCTACTCGGGTTCTTAGCTGGGAGCTCTTCGGCACAATACCCTCGAAGGAGTCCTCGAGCGCAACCGGCCTCTGCCCCGGCGGCCGCTCCGACTGGAGTTCGACCAGACCGACGAGATGGCTGAGCATCAGTTTGCTCGCCTTGTCGGCCTTCCCGGTAAGGATCGCGTCGGCGATGTCGCCGTGATCGTGCGGGCCGGCGCAGTTCTGGAGCTGCTGCGGCGCCGACAACGAGAAGTGCATCGTCGAGCGCGTGAGCAGCGCGCGCAGCAGCTTGGTCAGTTCGTCGTTGCCGCAGAGTTCGGCCAGCAGGATGTGGAAGTCGCCTGAGAGTTCGAACAGCCGGCCACGGTCGTCGACCTTCAGTGCCGCCCTCTCCTCCGCGACATGCGCCTTCAGCTGTTTGGCCGAAGCAGCGCTGTGTCCCTCGCTCAGCCGCCGCACGATCGCGGCTTCGAGCATCGAGCGTACGTCGTAGATCTCGCGCATCTCGTCGACGGTGAGCGACGGCACGAAAGTTCCGCGATTGGGCACTGCCGTCAGCCAACCTTCATGCACGAGCCGATGCAGCGCCTTGCGCACCCGCTCGCGGCTCACCTTGAGGACTCGCGCCAACACCGGCTCTTGCAGTTTCGTGCCGGCAGCGAGGCGTCCCATGTGCATGGCGCGGCGGATCGCGCCGTACACGGCTTCGTCTGCAGCGACGTCACCTTTGCGTCGCGGCTTACGCGCCATCGATCTCTTCCCCGTCTATCTCCTCTACAGCAGCAACCAGCAGCTTGAGGCCGAGCGCAAAGTCGGACAGCTCCATCGCCTCGTCGGGATTGTGGCTGCCGTGCTCGTTGCGGATGAAGATCATCGCTGTCGGAACGCCCATCCTGCCGAACACCGCGGAGTCGTGGCCTGCACCGCTCGCCATCGCGAGCGCTGGAACGCCGATCGAGCCGGCCAGCCGTTCGAGGCGGGCGAA
>JBBQIO010001003.1:0-1647 GCA_038325015.1 Polyangia bacterium | reverse complement strand
GACGGACGTCCGCCAGCGCAACCAAAAGCGGCGTGAACGCGTGCGGGTCACGACTTTGGCCCAACGTGTCGAGGAGGGCGAGCTGCAGGTCGAGCGCGTCGTGGAGTTGATCGAGCGCGGCCGCGGCGAGCTCGATGTTTTTCGTAGCCAGCGCCGCGCGTCCACAGAGCTCGGCCTGCCCCTCTCCGCAGGCGGCCGCGCCGAGCGGCAGCGCCTTGGCGCACGACGCCGCATCGTCGCCCAAACGGCACGCGGCCAGCGTCGCCTCGCGCACCACATCGGAGTCGGGATCTCGCTCGGCGGCTCGTAGTGCATCCCGCGTGCTCGCATCCGGGGGCAGCGTGTCGATGAGGCGCACCGCCTCGCGACGCACAATGGGTGAGCCGTGGCGCAAGAGCTGCCGCAGTCCGTCGACCGCGCCCCGCTCCCCGCGTCGCCCCCTTTGCAGTGCCCGCCGCAGCGTCGGATCGGTGACCAGCGCGTCGGCCACGCCGCTCTCGAAGCGCGATTGGCGCGCCATCCAGCCGTCGAGGAGCGCGCGCAGGGCATCGGCTTGGGGCCGGGCGCCCAGGTCGTGGCGCTCCTCGGGGTCGACGCGGAGATCGTAGAGCGCGCAGCTGTCGCTGTCGACGTCGCACACCAGCTTGTTGTGGCCGTCGGTGACCATCTTTTTGGCGCCGATCTCGGCAAAGGTCGGCCCGAGCGGCGCGGTCGCCACCTGGGTCGGGTTGAGCCAGGGCGCGAAGCTGTGACCCTGCACTTTGACCGAGGGCGTGACGCCAACCAGCGCCAGGATGGTGGGCATCAGATCCACCAAGCCGACCGGGCCAGCCAACGTGCGCACCGGCCACGGCGGCTGCCGATCTCCGGCTTTTCGTCCCACCACTGCGAGCACCAGCGGCACTCGGACCTGCTCCTCGTAGACCGTGGTGCCGTGGTAACGCCCGCCGTGCTCGCCCATCTCCTCGCCATGGTCGGCCGCCAGGATGATGAGGGCGCCCGGTCGATGGAGGCGGATGTATTCGATGAGCCGCCCCACTTCACCGTCGACAAAATGGACCTCGCCGTCGTAGCGCTCGCGATCTGAGGCCGACGCCGGCGGACCACCGGGATGGGTATCGTAGGGCTCGTGCGGCTCCAGATAGTGCACCCACAGGAGCGCGCGCTCGGGGCGCTCGGTTTCGAGAAACGTGATCACCTGATCGGTGCGCGCCGGCGCTGGCAGGAACTCGTCTTTGACGTACTCGAAGCCGTAGTGCGTGCGCTCGACGTCGGCGAGGCGGTCGCGATCGATGAAGAAGACCGCCGGCGGGAAGAACGCCGCGGTCTTGAAGCGCTCGCGGCGCAGGATATCGGCCAGCGACTCGTGGTCGGCGTCGGCGCCCTGCGTTGACAGCGAGTAGACGTACTTGCCGGTCAACAATGTGGCAATCGAAAAGGACGTATGCGGCACCTGCGCGTAGGCCCGCTCGACGCGCACTCCGGCCGTCGCCAGCGCGCTCATGTGCGGTGCGGTCCGCGGATTGAGTCGGTCGGCGCGCATGGCGTCGACGGTGATCAGGACTACGTCGCCGGCGATCTGGGGCGCGGGCGGCAGGCTCGCCGTCGCAACGTGAGACTCGAAAAGCGACGCGGTGTGATGTCGGC
>JBBQIO010001002.1:0-1651 GCA_038325015.1 Polyangia bacterium | reverse complement strand
GATCCGGTAGCGCGTCGATCACATGTTCGTTCATCGGCGAAGCGGCTCGTCAGCGCGCGGCCCACTTGAGGACGAATTCCGGGTACCGCGCTCCGATGATCGAGTCCGGCGCAAACGCTCGTTCCAGCTCGGCGAGCTCGGCGAGCGTGAACTTCACCTCCAACGCAGCGAGGTTTTCGGCGATGCGCGACGGTCGGCTGATGCCTGCGAGTGCCACGATGTCCTCGCCGCGCGAGAGCACCCAGGCGATCGCGAGCTGCGCCGGCGTGTGACCTTTCCGCGCCGCCATTTGCTCGAGCATCTCGGCGGTCTTCATATTTCGCGCGTAGTTATCGCCGTGCATCCGGGGCGCAAGAAAGCGCGTGCCCTCCGGGGGCTGCCCTTGTGGCAGCGCGCCACTCAGCATGCCCTCCGCGAGGATCCGATACGCGACGATGCCCACGCCGAGCGCGCGTGCCGCAGGCAGGATTTCGGGTTCGATGAAGCGAGAGGCCAGGGAGTATTCGATCTCGAGTGCCGTGACGGGATGCACGGCGTGGGCGCGCCGAAGAAGGTCGGCGCCGACTTCGGAGACCCCCAAGTAGCGCACCTTGCCCTCCGCGATCAGTTCTGCGATGGCACCGATGGTGTCTTCGTACGGCACTTCGGGATCCGCCCGGCCGGGTTGATAGAGGTCGATCACCTCGACCCCGAGCCGCTTTAGCGAATACGAACAGAAGTTCTTCACCGAGCGCGGCCGGCCGTCGAGCCCGATGATGCGTCCATCGGGCGACACTTGCGCACCGAACTTGACGCTGAGAAAGGCTCGATCTCGCCTGTCGCGCAGTGCGCGACCGACGAGCATTTCACTCTGACCGCTGCCATAGAAATCGGCGGTATCGAGAAACGTGAAACCCGCGTCCATCGCGGCGTGGATCGTCTCGACCACCCCGCGCTCCTTGGCGTCATCTCCCATACGGAAAGGCATGCAGCCCAGTCCGAGCGCAGCTACGACCGGGCCATTCCGGCCGAGCTGTCGAGTGGTCATGTCGGTCATGGTGATAGCTCGAATCTTTGGCATTGCCCGAGCGGGCCGTCTTGTCGCGCCGTTCGCGCACGCAGGGCATACGAAGGCTTGTCGTCGGCGCGACTGGCTGGATCAGCGACGGACATTGACGAGTGCAGCTACATCCCGAGGTTTGCCGTCGGTCGAGGTTCACCGCTACACATCAGAAGACTGCGCTGCTTCTCTGGTCGCAGTCCGATCCTTTTGCGTTCAACGCCACGATCGCCGACCCGGTTCGATCCACCGCGTCGACTTCATGCGTGCCGATCTTCGTCCAAGAGCTCGCCCGGACGCGCGACATCACGAAGCAAATGAGTCGGCTTTAGAAATCGAGCTGAAGAAGCGCTTCGCGCTTACTTCTTCGTCTTGGGCGCGGCCGAGCCCGAGGTCGTCGTGGTCGTCGTGGTCGTCGTGCCACCCGAGCCAGTCGAACCCGTGGCGCCGGTCGCGCCCGTCGAGCCCGTCGAGCCCGTCGCGCCCGTCGAGCCCGTCGAGCCCGTCGCGCCGGTGTCCCCAGTCGCGCCAGTCGCGCCAGCCGCGCCGGCCGAGCCAGTCGCGCCAGCCGCGCCAGCCGAGCCGGTGTCGCCAGTCGCGCCGGCCGTGCCC
>JBBQIO010001001.1:0-1651 GCA_038325015.1 Polyangia bacterium | reverse complement strand
CCATCATCGACAGGCCCAGCGTGTCGGAGAGCAGGACGAACTCGGGCCGCATGTCGGTGCAGATGCGGCCGATGTCGTCCAGGAATTTCAGGCCCGCGGCCCACTCGTCGGTCCTCAGGTCGACATCGCGCGCGAACGCGTGCAGATGCTTGATGAGCGACGTCATGATCTCGCGCAGGCGCGGGTCGGGCGTCTTCGCGAACGCGCGCAGCACGTCCTCGGTCAGCTTGTCCTGGTTGTATTCAGACATGGCGTGTCTCTCCTGATGTCAACGGGCCGTGACGCGGCCATTCAAGTGCGCAAGTTCGGCAGCAGGCGCGCGGCGTTGCCGCTTTCGATGGCGCGCACGCTTTCGCTGGGCAGTCCGAGCCCGCGCAGCGCCGTGACCTGCGCGTTCATGGTGACGTAAGGGTAGTCGCTTCCGTACGTCACCTGCGAGGCCGGCACCAGCTTGAGCAACGCGGCCATCGAGGCCGGGTGCGTCGCGTTGGCCGTGTCGTAGTAAAGGCGGCGCAACTCGGCCTCGATGCCGTCGGGCGCGAACTGGGCGACGTTCTTCGCCTGGCCGTGGAAGAAGTTGATGCGGCCCGCCAGCATGGGGATCGTGCCGCCGCCGTGCGAAAAGACCCAACGTATGTCGCGATGGCGCGCGAAAGTGCCGGCGAGCAGCAGGCTCACCACGGCGCGCGTCGTGTCGTGCGGTACCTCGATCACCGCCGGGAAGGTGCCGACGGTCAGGCGTGCGCAGCAATTGGCGACGAGCGGATGGAAGTAGACGACGGCCTTGCGGCGGTTCAGCTCCTCGAAGATCGGCTTGTAGGCCGCGTCTCCCGGCCACTTGTCGCCGTAGTTCGTCTGCAAGCCGACGCCGTCGACCTTGAGCACGTCGAATACGTAGGCGATCTCGGCGAGCGTGCTGTCGACGTCGATCATCGGCAGCGTCGCGAACTGCCCGAAGCGGCCCGGGTGATCGCGCGCCATGCCGGCGGCGTAGTCGTTGCACTGGCGCACGACGCGCGCGACCTCGGGCACGGTCCAGTCGAACCAGGTGCCCGGCGTCGACGCGATCGAGAGCACGGCCGTGCGCACGCCGGCAGCGTCCATGTCGGCAAGCGCACCTTGCACCGACCAGGCGACCTGCGACGCGAAGTGCGGGATGCTCCGCTTGTCTTCGTAGTCGAGCCAGGCCTTCTGATATGCCGGCGGGTAGTAATGGTGATGCGTATCGATGACGGGCGCGCCCGCCGTCGACGCTGCGGGCGCCGCACAGCCCGTCAGCGTGGCCGCGGCTCCGCTGGTGGCGAGCGCGCCGAGCGCGCGCAGGAAGCCTCGCCTGCCGGCCGATGGCGACACGCCCTCCGGCAACTCGCAGCCGCAAGCGGTGACGCACGTCAGGCGTTGACCGGGTTCGCTCATGGTGTCTCCGTAGCGGCGGATCGATCCGCCGTCTCTCATAGGTGGGGCGACGATAGGCGCGGGTCGGGCCCGAGACAAATGAACCATACCCATCCATATGATCGACAGCATCGATTCGACCCCCGGGTTTTCATGGAGCTGAGGCACCTTCGCTATTTCGTCGCGCTCGCCGACTGCCTGAGCTTCACACGCGCCGCCGAGCGGGTCCACGTCACGCAGTCGACGCTCTCGCACC
>JBBQIO010001000.1:0-1653 GCA_038325015.1 Polyangia bacterium | reverse complement strand
CCCATGAAGCGCTTGACCGAGACGATGGTGTCGGCCGCATGCTGCGCTGCAGCATCGAGCGCGCGCTGGCCGACTTCGACGTCGACCGCAGCGACGCCGTATCGCACCGCTGACGGCAACAACGTTCGGCCGTCGACGTCGGGCAGGCACACCGGACGCGGCTTGGCGTCGAAATCTTCGCCGGGCAGCACCGCAGCGACCAGTGAATTGGTAGTCCCCAAGTCGATGCCGATGGCCCGCGCTGTCGGCGCACACGCCTCTTTGACCCGCGACTGCCCCGGTTCGGAAATATCGTACAGACCGCCGGCCATTACTCTTCTCCACTCAATTCGAGCGCTCGCTCGCGAAAGCGCGTGTAGTAGCGCACCGCCACCAGCGCCTGGGCAATCGACGGCAGCACTGCCCGATCTCCCTTTTCCAGCGCATAAAACGATTCATCGGCCTGCGCCCACGCAGCGCCGGCCAGTGCGTCGACCTTGGTGACGAGTGCGGCGCTGTTGCGCTCGCACAGCTCTTCGTTGAGCTCCATCATCTCCATCAGCAGTGCGGGGTCGGGCTTGACCGACTGCGACCGCTCATCGGCGACGTCGAGCCCTTCGAGCTTGAGCAGATACTCGGCGCGCTTGATGTCACTTTTCAGCACGCGATAGGCGTCGTTGAGGATGGTCGTTTGCTGCAGCGCCTGCATCCGCTCGCGTGGCGCGGCCTTGGCGAAGCGGTCGGGATGGTGCTGCTTGGAGCGCTCGAAATAGCGCGCTTCGAGCGCCTGCTTGTCGAGATGAAAGACGGGCGGTAAGTCGAAGACGTCGAAGAGCGTTCTAGAACTGGACGGACTCGCCACAGCCGCACGCGCCCTTGACGTTGGGGTTCTCGAACTT
This sequence comes from Polyangia bacterium, assembly GCA_038325015.1. Lineage (GTDB taxonomy): Bacteria > Myxococcota_A > Polyangia > Palsa-1104 > Palsa-1104 > JBBQIO01. The sequence goes on along the minus strand of JBBQIO010001000.1, from coordinate 775 downwards.
GAACCCGTGCCCCATCAGGCCGGTGACGAAGTTCAGCGTTGTACCCTGCAGGTAGATCAAGCTCTTCTTGTCGACGAACACCTTCACTTCACTGACCATCGACGTGACCAGATCGGCCGGCACCGCGAACGCGAACACATGGTCGCGCGCTTCGGGCGCCCCGTCGGCCCACTCGAACAGGTAGGAAAATCCGTCGCAGCCGCCGCCACGCAGACCGACGCGCAGACCGGCGGGCGTCTTGCCCTCGGCGACGCGCTTACACCACAGCTTGGCGATCTGCCGGACCGCAGCTTCGGTGACGTCGACCGTGAGCGTCTTGCCCTTGGGCGGAGGAGCGTCCCCGCGCGCGATCGGTGCGGCGGAGGTCTCGGCTGCAACGCTGCCCATGATTACGTCAGTCCGTTCTTGATCTTGTAGTCGGCGATGGCCGCCTTGATGGCGTCCTCGGCGAGCACCGAGCAGTGAATCTTGACCGGCGGCAGGTTGAGCTCCTCGGCGATCTGCGAGTTCTTGACCTCCATCGCCTGATCGAGCGTCATCCCCTTGACCCACTCGGTCACCAGCGACGACGACGCAATCGCCGAGCCGCAGCCGAAGGTCTTGAACTTCGCGTCCTGGATGATGCCGTCTTCGATCTTGATCTGCAGCTTCATCACGTCACCGCAGGCCGGCGCGCCAACCAGGCCGGTGCCGACGCTGAGGTCGGCCTTGTCGAGCGACCCGACATTGCGTGGGTTCTCGTAGTGCTCGATGACTTTTTCGGAATACGCCATTT
>JBBQIO010000999.1:0-1656 GCA_038325015.1 Polyangia bacterium | reverse complement strand
GTTCGCGCACCCAGCTGTCGAGCGCTGTCATCTGATCGCTGCCCACGAGGCTCTGTGGCACGTCCGACAGGATGACAAGGTCGTAGCGATTGAGCCCCGGCACCGCGTGCGGTAGGCCGTAGCCGGGAACGACATCGACCTCGAAGCTCTCTTTTCGCAGCGCCGAGGCCAGGTAGCTCGACGCGCTCGGCTCGCCCTCGACGTACAGCACGCGCGGTCGACCGCGCACCGCGATCGCTGCCGAGGCGCTGTTGTTGGCGGCAAAATGGTCGCGCAGCGGCCCTGCGAGCGTGGCCTTGAAGGTGGTGAAGCCGGCCTGCAGGACCTCGCTTTTCCAGTGCACGATGTTTGGCCCGGCGACGAGCGGGATCTTTTGCCGGCCCGATTCGGGGTTGACCAGATCGTCGCGGTAGAGGGTGACCTCGACGGTCTGCGGGCGCGTCGAGTCGATCTCGGCGGAGACATCGAACGCGGCGCCGATGCGCGTCTCTTCGGGCAGATGCACCGCGCGCACCAGCACCTCGTCGGGGGCGGCGTTTTCGAACGCGGCCCAGTCGATGGCCAACGGGCGCTCGGCACCGAGCCGCTGCAGAAGATCTCCGCGGGTTTCGTTGCCGTCGCTGATGAGCAGCACGCGCGGCACGTAGTCGCGGGGCAAAAGGCCGAGCGCCAGATCGTAGGCCGCCTCGGCGTCGGTCTCACTGGCCGCCGGGCTGGGGGTCGGATGGACGAACGGCGGCAGCGATTTTCCGTCGCCACCGAGTGTCAAACGGTGGGGGTGCGCCGCGAACGTCACGACCTCGAGTCGATCGTTGGGCGGACGGGCCGCGACCAGGCTGGCGACCAGCGCATGGGCCTTGGCGAGCTGTCCTTCGTCGAGTGAATCGGAGACGTCCACGAGCACGACCGCGGCGACATCGTGCCGGGTCGAGACCAGGGCCGGGCGCGCCAGTGCCAGCACGCCGAGGAGCAGCCCGAAGGCGCGCAGTGCGAGCGAAAGTGCGTGACGTGACGCAGAAGCGTCGACCAACGTGCGGCCGAGCGGCACCGCCAACAGTGGCAGTGTCGCCAAAAAAATCAGCGCGGAGGGACGCTGCACAACCAGGGCGTGGGCAAAAACGGAAAGGTGCAGCGGCTCGCCCGCGGCCCAGCCGTGAAGGAGAAGTGCAGCCAGCACCGCCGAGATGCTGGTCGCCAACAGCGTCAGGCGCAGCGGCGTCATACGGTCCACCGCCGGTGATAGCTCCACCATTCGCCGTAGAGCACGAGCAGCGCGAGCGCGACCAGGTAGGGCCAAAGAACACTGCGACTCGGCGCCGCACCGAGGTGGGAAGGGGGAGGGGCGACGGGATGGCCGTGCCAAAGTAGCGAACGCGGCGTGATGTCGGACTCGGCAGCGCTCACCAGGCTGACGGCAAACAGCGGCGCGTGGTCGGCAGCCGCCTCGTAAAAGCCGGCGCCGGCGGTGGCCCACAACTGGGCGCGGCCGTCGCGCACCGGCACGCGAAAGCGCGCGCCGGCGGGGTCTCGCAGATCGAGCTGCGTGCCTGCCGCATCGACCGTGATTGGAGCGGTCGTCGAGAACGACCGCAATATGGAGCTGTCGCCGCCCAAGAACCATTCGAGCGTGTTGATCACGAGCACCGGAAACGCCAT
>JBBQIO010000998.1:0-1659 GCA_038325015.1 Polyangia bacterium | reverse complement strand
CCACCGACGGTAGTAAAGGCCGAGAAGCAGCGCCACCGAGAGGGTCGACAGGATCGATAGCGTGCGCGTGTCGTGCGCCACGATGTCGGCCAGCACATGTTCGAGAATCGGCGCGCCGGTCACTACGTCGCCGTGCGCCTGGGCAAAAGCGCGCAGCTGCTTGACCGCCTCGACGCCGCCCGGGCCGGCCTCGGGATAAAAGAACGTCGCCACGCTGCGGCCGCTCGGCGCGTCGTGGACGTGGGCGCGCACCAAACAGTCGAGGTCGCTCGATCCGGGATCGGTCAGCGACGGCACCGGCGGCGGTGCACGCAGCTGGCGCAAAAACGGCGCAAACGGTTCGAGCTCGAATCCGGCCTCGGTGAGCGCGCTCGAAAGTCGATCGGCCATCAGGTCGCCGCGCACGTTGGCCAATCCGATGCGCCGCCGCTCGCCCAATCGCTTCGACGGGAAGAGCGCCGAGATCGACTCGTAGCCGGCGATCAGCCCCTGCCGTCGGAGCCGTTCGGCCTCCTCCATCCAATCGTCGCTGCGCTCGAGCGCGCGCTCCTTGTCGGGGTCCTCGGAGAGCGCGATCAAAAGGCGCTCGTGTCCGCCGAAGCGCCGTTCGAGCTCGTGTTGCACTTGGGCGGGCACCATCTTGGGCGGCTGAATCGAGATCAGGGCGCGGTCGACCTTGAGCCGTGCAGCGAGCGGAATCGCAACGACTCCGGCGAGCGCGACGAACAGCAAGAGGGTCCGCGGACGGCGCGCCGCGACGGCGCCGATGACCGACGTGATACGACCGCTCGACTGCGCGTGCGCGCGTCCCCACCAACGCGGCGGCAGTGCCAAGAGCAGCGCCGGAAACACCGTCAGCATCGCGACCAGATTGAGCAAGAGTCCGATGCCGGCCAAAAAACCGAGCTCAGCGAGACCGCGATAGCTCGATGCGATGCAGCTGAAAAACACCACCGCCGGCCCGACTGTAGCCATGACCGAAGGTCCGGCTAGATCGCGGAGTGTGACGGCCAGGGCCTCTTTGGGCGGGCGGTGCTGTAGCTCTTCGCGCAGCCGGTTGTAGAGCTGAATCGGCAGGTCGACGCCGATCGACAACAGGATCGTTCCAAACGCCAGCGACACGGCGTTGATGCGGCCGAAGCACAGCCGGGCCACGGCGGCGGTCCACCACAGGCCCATCCCCAGTGGGATGGCGACGATCGGTAAAATGAAATATGAGCGAAAGAAAACAAAGAACAGAATTAAAATGGATAAGGCGGAAAACAGAGTCGAGCGCTGCATATCGATGTGCAGCCAGTCGCGGTACGAAATCGTGAACGCGCACACGCCGGTGAAGCCGACTTGAATCCCGCCGCCGGCAAAGCCTCCGTCGGTGACGTGACCACCCAACTGCGTGACCAATTGGGCCGTAGCATCGACCAAGCGGCGATCCGCCTCGACGTTGAAGGCCGATTCGCGCGGCCGCACGTAAATGAGGATCGCTTTGCCGTCGGCGCTCTGGAAATAGCCCGAATGAGGGTTGACTGGCAGCCCGCTCGACAGGCGCTCCTGCGCGACTTCGAGCACGCCGAGCGGGTCGGCGATGAGCGGACCGGCCAGGGCCGATCCGCCGGGCGCCTGCAAGATGGAGCGCATGCGGTGCACCCGCTCGGTCAGCGC
>JBBQIO010000997.1:0-1662 GCA_038325015.1 Polyangia bacterium | reverse complement strand
CTCGGATGCTGCGCTCGACCGACGCTGCCAAAGGCCTCGTCGCCGTACAGCACCGTGCCGCCGACCATCACCAGCTCGACCTCCTTGGGCGTCGCGGCGACGATCGCGTCGTAGGGCGCGTTCAGGTCGCTGGTAGGATCGCCGCCGGCGAATACCGCAATATCGGCCAAATAGCCGACCTTGATCTGTCCAATGCGCTCCTCGAGCGCGAGCACGCCAGCCGCGTTGGTGGTGACCATCGCGATCAGCTCGTGTGTGCTCAGCCGATCGCCCCAGTGAGCCCCGTCCCAGGCGTGCGCGAAGTGCAGCTCGTCGAGAATGTTCTGGCTTCCGCCCATCGACCAGTCGGGACCGAGCGCCACCGTCACGCCGGAGGCCAGCGCGGTCGGGATATCCGTGGTCTGCCCGTAGAGCGCAACATTGGAGGCCGGCGACCAGGTGAGCTTCATTCCCGCTTTGCCCATGGTGGCAAACTCGGCGGCGCCGAACGCCGTACCATGCGTGACCGTGGTCTCTGGCGCGATGAGACAGCCCGGCTTAGTCGTCACCGACGCGAGCGTGGCGAGCTCGGCCTTGCTCTGTGGGTCGGTGCCCTCGCCGCAATGAACCAAATAGGCGGTCGTCGTGCCCTTGCCCAAATTCGCGCACACCCCGTCGGCCGTCACTTTGGACGGCGGAAAGGTCGCACTGGTCTGGATGCGGTCTCGATCGAGTCCGTTTTGGTCCACGTCGACCGAGCGTGCCAGCGACGAGAAGCAGTTCGAAGAGGTGCCCGGCAAACCGACGATGCTGGTGGTGCCAGCGACCAGTCCCTTGAGCTCGCCGAACTTGTCGATCTCGCAGCGCAGGCTGCCCTGCACAGTGCCGTAGGGCGTGTGCGCGCACCATGCGGGCTTGCCTTGTGAATCGTTGACCAGACACTGCTTGACGTCGAGCATCGCCTGATAACGCGGGTCGCTGGTCCAGCTGTTGTGGTTGGTGGTCAGCGTCTGCGGGGTCCAGTCGTCGTTGTCGAAGATGTCGAACAGGATGTGATTGTGCGTGTCGATCAGGCCAGGCGCGATGATGCCGTGCGTCTCGATGCGTGTAGCGCCGACGGCGCCGGGCATCGTGGCGCACGCAGCTCCTGGCGCGACGCAGGTGATGAGCGATCCCTCGACGAGCAGCTGACCGTCGATGATCTGGTCGGGCGTGATGATCGTGCCGATGAGGAGCAGGCGATCGGGCGCGCCGGGCGTTACGCTGCCGTCCCCGCCGGGGCCAAGGACTGCGGCGTCGTGCAGGGCGTCGACGGAGGCGGTCAGGTCAAGCCGCGGGCTCAGATCCACGGGTACTGCCGCGTCCAAGCCGCCATCGGCGGCGGTCGCCAGGTCGTGCGGCGCCGAGTGCATCGGCTCGCCGCAGGCGACGAAAAGGCCGAGGTGGAGCAGGGCGACCGAACCAAGGAAGCGTGCGCGGCGACCGGCCAAGCCCTTAGGATAGCCGATTCTCCGACTAAGACAGGCTCTTGGCGACTCGGGCCGGAACGATGGTTCCGCCGAGCGGAAAGGCCGCGCACCAGTCGTAGCCGGGCACGTACAGGATAGGCAGGACGCCGTCGTGGCCGACCGCGCTCACCATCTGGTGAATCTTGAATGCTGCGCGCAGCGTGTCGCGCTCGAC
>JBBQIO010000996.1:0-1664 GCA_038325015.1 Polyangia bacterium | reverse complement strand
AGCGGGCAAAAAAATCAGAAATTCCAAAGACTATATTGAAAATTCTTTCGGTCAGAAAATTTAATGGACGACAAATTACATTGAAAAGGGAGAGGGGCATTAACACTCCCTCAAAAAGAGGCATGGCAAATGTATTCGCTGGAATGATGAGCCACGAAAGACATGGCTGAACACAAAAGATGAGGGGAGAAGTGACGGCAGCGCTCAAGGAGATCGAGTCGCAGGGCAAGCTCACCGACGCGCTGCGCAGCCGGATCCTCGGCGTGCGCGAGAAGACCGAGCTCGAAGATCTTTATCTGCCGTACAAGCCCAAGCGGCGCACTCGCGCATCGATTGCCCGTGAGCTCGGGCTCGAATCGCTGGCCGACTTGATCTGGGCGCAGGGTGAGGTTGCTTCGTCGGTAGACGAGCTCGTGGCTCCCTTCGTCGGTGCACGCCAAGACGCCGAGGGCAAAGCGGTGAGCGTGGCCGATGGAGCCGCGGCGCTGGCGGGTGCGCGCGACATCGTCGCCGAGCGAATCGCCGAGCTCGCCGATGTCCGTGGTGCGCTGCGCGAGCAGGCGCTGGCCGACGGCAGCTTCACCTCCAAAGTGGTGTCGGGCAAAGAGGCGGAGGGCAAAAAATTCTCCGACTACTTCGACTGGAGCGGGCCGCTCGCCAATCTACCGTCACATCGGACGTTGGCACTCAGGCGCGGGGAGAAGGACGGATTTTTGCGCGTCGGCCTGCTCGTCGATCGCGACCAAGCGCTCGGCCTGATTCGCCATCGGGTGGTGACTCAGCCGGGCTCGCCGTGGGCCGCTGAGCTCGAGCGCGCGCTGTGTGACTCGTACGATCGACTCTTGTCGAGCGCCATCGAGGTCGACGTTCGGCTGGCATCCAAGGAGCGCGCCGACGTGGCTGCGATCGGCGTGTTCGCCGAGAATCTGCGCAATCTTTTGCTGCAGGCGCCGCTCGGCGGCCAGCGCGTGCTTGGCGTCGATCCCGGTTTTCGCACCGGCTGTAAAGTCGTGGTGGTCGACGGCAAAGGCGATCTGTTGGCCAATACGGTCATCTATCCGACCCAGTCCGAGCGGCGCCTCGACGAGGCCGAAAGTGAGGTCATCCGTCTGGCCGCCGAGCACAAGGTCGAGGCCGTGGCTATCGGCAACGGCACGGCGGGGCGCGAGACCGAGACGTTTTTTCGCCGCCTGGTCAAAGAGAAGAAGCTGGGCGCGGCGCGCATCATCGTGGTCAACGAAGCCGGCGCGTCGGTCTATTCGGCCTCCGAGATCGCGCGCGAAGAATTTCCCAACGAGGACATCACCGTGCGCGGCGCAGTGTCGATCGCGCGGCGTCTACAGGATCCGCTCGCCGAGCTGGTCAAGATCGATCCCAAGGCCATCGGCGTCGGCCAGTATCAGCACGACGTCAATCAACCGGCGCTCAAAAAGCAGCTCGATCAGGTCGTCGAGAGCTGTGTCAACAAGGTCGGCGTCGAGCTCAACACGGCCTCGGTGCGCCTCTTACAGTATGTCGCCGGCGTCGGTGAGACCTTGGCACGCAACATCGTGCGCTTTCGCGCCGAGCACGGGCCGTTTGCCACCCGACGTCAGCTGCTTGAAGTGCCGCGTTTCGGCGCACGCGCGTTCGAGCAGGCCGCCGGCTTTCTGCGCATCCCGGGA
>JBBQIO010000995.1:0-1667 GCA_038325015.1 Polyangia bacterium | reverse complement strand
CAGTTCGCTCGCGACAACGGCTACGTGATCGTGTCGATGGACTCGGACTTCAACGACCTTGCGTTCATGCTTGGTCCACCGCCAAAGGTGGTCTGGCTTCGCGTTGGCAACGCGACGACGGACGACATCGCCGCCGTCCTCACCGACGCCGCGGACAAGATCGCCACCTTCGGATCGAACGACACCGACGCCGTCCTCGTGCTCACAGGGCCGCACCCAAGACGTCGATAGCCGGACGCGAGCGACCCTTACAGGGGTCCGAGATCGCGAGGCGCCCGTACTGTGCCTGGCGAGATGTGCTCGCGCTCGCCAGCGCCCTACGGGCTGGGCGGCGCCGCCTTGCCCGCAGCCGGAGCGGACTGGTCGACGTCGTGCCCGGGCTCGGCGCGGATCGCGGACCCGCCGTGTCCGCATCTTCGGTACGGAGTTCTACGTGTGACGTTGGTCACCATGAAAATGCGCTGTGTGTCTCATTGTGCGTCCCTGTGTATCGCTGCGTATCCCTGCGTATCAAACGGTCCGGACGGTCGGCGATGGGAGGTGTTATCACCTGAATGACAGCCGTGTAAGTCGGACGAGTGGATACGACTGAACCCGTTGCCAAGCCGCCATCGCTGGTGTTGACCGTTGAGGAATCAGCGGATCTGATGCGCGTCGGGCGCTCGCTCGGCTATCAGCTCGCCGGCCAATATCTCGCCACCGGCGGAACGCCGGGAATGCCCGTGATTCGCATCGGGACGTGCTTGCGTGTGCCGCGGTGGGCGCTGCTCGAGTTGATCACGACGGGACGTGTCGTTCGTCTGTGCGACGCCGACGTGCCGACCTTGGACACCACGACGACGGCGGAACCCGATGCCGAGTGACGGCCGGCGCGTCCTCCTCGACGCAGACTCGTCGGAGATGCGCCGCCGATTGGGCGCGACCGCATGGGTTGTGTTCGAGGAGCTGCTCCTCGTGTCGACCGACGACGGAGGCTGCTGCGAGGCGACGACATCGGTCCGCGCCTTGGCTGCGCGGACCGGGTTGGCGAAAGACACGGTGGCGCGTGCGTTGTCGCGGCTTCGTCGGGCCGGCCTGATCACCGCGCAGCAGTCGCGCACTGCGGGCGTCTTCGCCGCCGGCAGCTACCTCTTGGTTGTCCCGACCGGAATCACTCTTGATGAGCGCGCCGCGGCCCACGTCGATCACGTGCGGCCCGTCGTTGCAGAGCCTGCGGAATTAGTGCGCCGGTCGGAGTCGATCTCGTTCAGCTCGCACTCGATCTCGAAGGCTGAGGCCGTCATGCCATTGAGGTCCGGGATCGTGCGTAGCAATGAGGGTCAGACAAGTGCCCGCGGATGGGCAGGGCGTGGGGTGGGGTCGTGTTGCGGGTGACGACGTTGCATGCGTCGTCGGCTGCGGCGACTGCGGACTACTACGCGGCCTATCTGACGAAGGCGCCCGGCGAGGTGCCGGGGCTGTGGTCGGGCCGACAGGCGATCGCTCTCGGGCTGCGTGGTCCGGTGGATGTCGCCAGCTTGGAGGCGTTGTTGTCGGGCCGTGACCCGGTTTCCGGTACACAGCTCGGCCGCGAGTTGCTCGATCGGTTCACCGTTGATGGTCGGGTGGTGAAGGCGGTGTCCGGGTTCGACGCGACGTTCTCGGCACCGAAGTCGTTGTCGGTGTGG
>JBBQIO010000994.1:0-1672 GCA_038325015.1 Polyangia bacterium | reverse complement strand
GTCGCCAATGGCAACGCCGATCTGCGCTACTCGGGTGGGCTCTTGCAGATGGTCGATACGCACCGCTTCGACTGCGCGGTGTCGCAATTTTGCAATCACGGCACGCAGTGCGATAGACCGGTCGACTCCGATTGCAGCGCCGGCGACGTCGCCCAGGCGTTGGTCGATCTGAAGTACGTGCCGGCGGCGGGTCAGCCCGAATGTCAGCCGGATCCGCTCGACCCGGGCACCATCGACTGCGACGAGACCCCCTTCATCGTGCCCAACGCGGTGGTCCGGCTCGGCAACTTCGCCGGCGACATCACGCTGGCCAACATGCCGCTCGCGTCGCCCGCAGCCGCGACGAATCTGTCGACCTCGTCGCCCAACGCCGCCAACGGATCCACCGAGCGGCGCCTTTTCATCGGCGTCCGCGGCGACCCGTCCATCACCTACGTCGATGCCCATCTCGGCGCGCTCGCCCCACTGGCGACCCCCAAGCCGGGAGTGATCGACTGCTTCGATTCGACCACCAATGTGCTCGCGCGGCGCGGCTACAACGCGTCGACCAACACCACGACCGCCGCCGTCGGGTGCGACGAATCGCACCTGGTGCAGACCTACCGCTGCGCCGGCAAGCCGCTGTGCGCCGAGGCCCTCGAGGATCTGCCCAACGAGCCGTTCGGCGCTTTTCTCGACACCGGTCTGATCCCGAGCACCCACGCGCCCTACGCCCATCTGGTCGTGTCGCACCTGAGCACCGGTCAGGTCTCGCTCATCGATGTCCTGCAGAGCCCGCCGCTGGTGGTCGACGTGTCGGGCGCTTTTCTTGCCGGGGACTCCGGGAATCGCCACGGCGCGTTCTCGCTCGAGCCGATGTTCCCGCATCAACTCTCGTCGCCCTGGTATTTGACGTCGGACATCCAGACCGAGATCGCGACCTTTCGCATCACAGAAGCCGACGTCGTCATCCCCGGGACCGTGTTCAACATCGCCTCCACCTTTTCGCAGGGCAGCGACATTCGCGGGATTCGCTTCGAGCCGGGCGGTGCGCGTGCGTTTTTGTCGATGAACAGCCCGCCCTCGATCGGGGTCCTCAATACATCGCCCTCAACGACGGTGCAGGAGCCGGGGCAGCTCATCAACCAGCTGGTCGACGTCATCGGGATCTGCTCGGAGCCGTCGCATTTGGCGGTTCGCCGGGCCAGTGTGCTTGGCCCCGTCGGTGCTCCAGGGCGGCTCAAGACCGAGCTGTTCGCGGTGTGCTTCGCCGCCGATCAGATCCAGATCGTCGATCCGGATACGGCGACCGTCGAGGACACCGTGTTGACCGGGCGCGGCCCCGACGCCATCGTCTTCAACTTCAGCAACTACGATGAGCCGCCAGCGACCGCGCTGCCCACGCCGACGCACCGCCGCGCCTGGTTCACGCAGTACGCCGAAATGACCATCGGGGAAATCGACCTCGATCCAGGCAGCCCCACCTTTCACCGGCAGGTGGCGCGCATCGGCAAGCCCGTACCGCCGCCGAAGCTGAGCCGATGACCCGCGCTCGTGCCATCGCAACATGGCTGTTGGCCGCGACGGCCGTCGTCGCCGGCTGCAACGGCATCAACATCAGCACGCCGACGCGCAGCCTCGATGCACCGTCCGATGTGGCGTTGAATTGCATCCAGGCCAGCCCAATCGACCT
>JBBQIO010000993.1:0-1676 GCA_038325015.1 Polyangia bacterium | reverse complement strand
AGTACGCCAGGATCGAATCCAGGCCGTACGTCCCCTCCGTCCAACGCCGCGTCAGCACCGTCTCTTCCAGCACCGGAATCATCAGCCCTGAATAACCCGTGTGCTTCACCGGCACATCCTTGACCGCGCGGGTGATGATGCCGGCAGCGGTCTCCGTCCCCGGCGAACCGAACGGCGCGCCGATGAATGATTCGATCGCGGCGCCGATCGACACGTCAGCGCCCGGCGCCGACGTCGGATCGATGCCGGCGTAGGTCCATCCACTGCCGGCTGCGGTTTTCATCGCTGCGGCCTCCACCGCGCGACTATGCACCGCCAGGGCGTCGGTGAGGGCTATTCCCGCGGTCCGCGGATCGTGCTCGCGCGCGAACACATCCATCACAACATTCGCCGACTCGAGTCCGATGGCGAAGCTGCGCGGGCCGCCGCCGGGATGCCACGCACCCAGATGGAACGGGCCGTACGGTTTCAGCATCGCGATCGCCGCGAAGTTGAAGTTGCCCTGCCCGTGGGGACTCCGCTCGCCGACGCTCTTGATGACCCGCGCCGCCTGCCTCACGGCATTCCAATGAATCCCATCGTCGCCGGCGACGATCATGTTGGCGTTGAGATGGATGCCGGGAATCGAGAGCGCGTCGGTCAGCAGGTCGACAGGCGCGGTGTCGCCAGCGTCAGTGACCATCGCGGGGCCGATGTTGGGATTGAAGCCCAGCTTGATCGACAAGGCGTCGATGCCGCGCAGCAAGGCGAGGGCGTCGGCGCGGCTGAGGCCCTTCGTGTATTCGGGGAACGGCTGGGTGGAGATGCGACTTGGCGTCGATCGTCACGAAGCCGGTGATCGCGCGTACCTTGGGCTTCGGCGAGTCGGCCGCGCGAAGCGGTGCGATCGCGGTAACGGCCAGAAGAGTCAGGGCGAGCAGCGGGCGACGCACAGCATTCATGGCGGGATATTGCGCCAACCCGCGCCACCTGATTCGGGTGGCGCGCTCACGCCAGCGGCGCTTAGCTGGCGCTGTCGGAGACGGACCAGCGCTTGGCCCGCTCATACGCGCCAAGCTTGAGCCGTGCCGACGGCTCCGTTATTCGTCGTTTAGCAACGATTTTGCGCCTGCCGTCGCGGGGAATCTGCAATAATACCGGCCAGTTTCACGGATGAGATGCCTAGGAGGCATGTATGAGCCGAACTTCGTATGTCTGGCGGCGGCTAAGTCGTTACGCCCTTCCCGTGTGCGTCGCGATAGCGGCCCTGCTCGGCACGGTGGTCACCGGCGCCGTTACCTTACCATCACGACACATCAAAACAGCTGACGTCGACGGCGATGGACTGCCCGATCCGGTCATCTGGCGGCTGCCGAGCAGCGGACTCGTGACCGTGCCGACCTTCTACGTCTCGACCAGCGGGACCGGCTACACGAACTTCCTGCAGTTCGCGCTAGGCGCGCCCGGCGACATCCCAGTGCCAGCGGACTATGACAACGACGGCAAAACCGACATCGCGGTGTACCGCGGCGGATTCGTCAACGCCTGGTACATCCTGCTGTCGTCGCAGAACTACACGGCGACGGCGACCGTACAGTGGGGCCTCGACGACACCCCGGTGCCGGGGGACTACGACGGCGACGGCAAGACCGACATCGCGGTGTTCAGGCCGAGCGACGGCAAGTGGTACATCCTGC
>JBBQIO010000992.1:0-1677 GCA_038325015.1 Polyangia bacterium | reverse complement strand
CCGGGCGTTTTCCTCGGTCCGGCGATGAGGAAGACGAGCGATGGAGGCAAGGCCTTGGTGCTGTACTTCGCGCTCGACGCCCATCGCTCATGACACCTGAGCACGTCCTCATTACCGGTGCGGCCGGAGCCATCGGTTCGGCGATCGCGCGCAGGATGCATGCGACGTGGCCCGCGGCGCACCTGTCGCTGGTCGATCGACAGGCCGATGCAATGGTGTCGCTGGCTAGCGAGTTCGGTGCAGCTACGATGCACAGCGCCGATCTCACCGACATCGACGCGCTGCCAGGGCTGGTCGCGGAGATCGAACGCGTCGGCCGGATCGACGGGCTAGTCAACTGCGCCGGCATCATGAAGGTGCAACACATCGCGTCGGCAGACTGGTCCGCAACCGCGGCGCTGTTGGCCGTCGATCTGCTGGCGCCGCTGCGGCTGCAGGATCTCGTCGTGCGCGGGATGATCGAGCAGCGCAGCGGCGTGATCGTGAACGTGGCCAGCATGGCCGGACGCGTCCCGCTGCGCGGCTGCACCTACTACGGGGCGGCCAAGGCCGGCCTGGCGATGGCGTCGGAGATCGCGCGCGCCGAGCTGGCGCCACACGGCGTTCGCGTGGTGACGGTCTACCCTGGGCCGGTCAAGTCGGCGCTCGAAGAGGGCGCGCGCGATGCGTTCGGCGGCGGTGGAGTGCTCGGACGACTGGCCCCGACCGGAGAGCCGGCGGAGCTGGCGCGGCGCATCCTCGTGGCCCTCCACCGCGACGAGCCGCGTGTCATCTATCCGCGCGTCTACGGGCTGGGCTGGTCGGCGCCGAATCTGTCGAGTTGGGTTGCGCTGTCGTACGGCCCACAACCGACGTAACGGCTGGCGCAAAACCGGTACTGTTTGGCGCACCCCACAGCGACGAATGTCGTAGCGTGCGCGCCCGTGAGTAACTGGGATGTGTTCGTCGATTGGACCGGGTTCAGCTGGCTTGCCGTCGGCGCCCGCCTGCTCTATTGGGCGGCCGCGGAGCTCCTTCTGGGCAGCGCACTCAGCGTCTTCGGCATCGACCCACTCAGCCGCGCGGCAGGGAGGCCATTGACCTATGGGACCGTCTGAGGCTGCGCGCACACGCGTGCACGAATCTGAATCTGCGACCCCGATCGATTCTCTGTATGCTCGACCGATGTCGACTGCGCCGCGATCCCTGGCGGAAAACGAAAATGCGATGCGCTGGCTGTTTCAGGCCGGCCATTACGAGGTCTGGTACGCCACCTTCTCCGATCCGGCGACGCGCACCGGGTTTTGGATTCGCTACACGCTCGAAGCGCCGCTGCCGGGCCATGGAGCACCGTCGGCGCGCCTGTGGTTCGCGCGCTTTTCGGCCGACGCTCCCGACGAGAATTTCGGGGTTTCAGTCGGCGTCGACATCACGCAGCTGCGCCATCAGTCGAGCCCGTTTCGTCTGCAGCTCGGCAACGCGGAGCTGCGCCACGACGGCATGCACGGCCAGATCGACGGCGATGGTCACGAGGTCCGCTGGGATCTGCGCTGGCCGGGCGCGACACGCCCGCTCTATCTGCTGCCCAGCGTGGTCTATCCGCTGCGCATTGGAGATACACAGGTCATCTCGCCCAACATCGACGTCCACGCCACCGGCACGCTGGTCGTCGACGGACGGACCTACACGCTCGACTGC
>JBBQIO010000991.1:0-1677 GCA_038325015.1 Polyangia bacterium | reverse complement strand
GAGGCCCAGCTTGGGCGCGCGCTTCCGTCGGGTGGCGGTGCTGGCGCGCTCAAGCCGCGCACCAAAGGCCTCGAGCTCGGAGGTATGTGTCGACGGGACGGTGGCAATGTCGAACAGCGTCACGGCGTCAGTCGTCGTGTTGTGGAGCGCGGCCACGACGTGCGTCGTCGACGGCAGCTCGATGCCGCGCCGGGCCAGACCCGCGCGCACCTCGGGATCGTTGAGCAGCGCGGCCGCTGCGCGCACGTTGACCTCGCCCGACTGGCCCCCACACGCGCCGCAGTCGAGCGCGGCGGCATAAGGATTGCATCGCACGCGGGCGCGGTGGCCGACGAGCACCAACAGCCGTGCGAAGCCGCGCGTGAGGCTCAGCGTGCGCAACACGCTCTCGGCGATCGCACAACGCTCGTCGGCGGTGATCGACGTTCCATCGGCGTGGCTGGTGAGGCGTGGCATACGCAGCTTCGACTCGGCCGCGGTGAGGCCGGCGCTCTCGTGGTGGTCGTCGTGATGCACGCCCACGCCGAACACCTCGTCGAGAAGCGCCTTGCCATACGACAGGCCCATCGCGTCGACATAGGCGAACATCGACAGCGGGCTCGACTTGAACGCCTTTTTGGCGTGCGTAGCGTCGAGGCGCGTGATGCGCTGCCCTGCCAGCGACTCCGGCACACCGGTGTCGGTAATGCGATACCGCGACGCCAGTAGGCCAGGGAGCTGAGGCCGAGCGGCGTCGGCCGCCAGCGGCAAATACTCGACGGGAAGCCCGAAAAATCCGGCGCAACCCAGCGTCTCTATGTCTTCGCCTTGTGCCTCGAGCGCGCGCCGGAATGGCTCCGATCGCACGTCGAGACAAAAGGCCGCCTGCACCGCGGCACCGTCGGGACGGACGGCATCGGATTCTGCTGGCAGCTTGCCGATGAGGTCGGAGCGCCACGCCAGCTCGACGGCTTTTTGAAGGAGCCAATCCTCGTCGCGCGCCGCATGCGCGACCAAATCGAACGTCGGCCAGCTTGCCACCGCGTGCCGCCATTCGGCCCGCACCTCGTCGGAGCTGGCGCGAAACAGGATCAAGTCCCACGCCGCCCGAATGGCCATGATCTCGAAGAGGTGCGTGTCGTCCTGGCCCGCCAAGCGCGCCGTCCAGCGCAGATAGGCGCACCACGAAGCCCAGCCGTTGACGTCGAGAAGCAGCGCCGAGTAATAGCGCTCGCGCTCGGCTTCGGGCACCGACAGGGTGGCCACCACAAGCGCAAGCATCTCGCTGGCGGTGGCCGGCAACGCAGCGACGGCTGAGCTATATCCGTAAAGACCCATCAGGAGCGCCGGGCCCCAATCCCATTGGGCATGCTCGCGCCAGCTTGCGTAGAGACCGTCGCGCACGTCGGTGAACTCGTCGTCGAAGTAGCTGGCGCAAAAGCGGCTCACGCGCTCGACGACATACTCGCGCCACGAGGCGTCGAACTCACGTGGAGCACGGGCATCCATCACATCGACGACGAGCGGTCGCCGCGGCAGGACTGGCTCATCGATCCACAAGAGCGCGCTCAGATGCCGCTCTGTGACCGGCGCACCACTTTGCGCGATGGCTTGTCGAAGATGCTCGGCGCGGAGGCGACCCGCGCGCCACTCCTCGGCATACCATGCCCTCGGCATGAGCAGGCGTGCGCCGGACAG
>JBBQIO010000990.1:0-1680 GCA_038325015.1 Polyangia bacterium | reverse complement strand
CCACTGGATAGCCAGCACCGCCTAACAGAACACCTGGCCGCCATTCGCGGGCACCATTTCTCCCCAACCGCAGCCATCGTTCATACCCACTGACGGCCAGCATTTCCCCACCCCGCAATTCTCCGACGGCCTCGCGACATTCGGATGGCCCCGGTTAGCGCGCCCGCGTGGGACTTCCGCATTCCCCGGCAGGGTGATCAGGCAGCTGTCGCACCAGGCGCATACGATCCTGACGTGAGTCTTAATGACGCAATCGCCAAGGCGCTCGTTGCCAGCGGAAAGCTGAAGACGTCCGGCGCGGCGAACGAGGCGAACACGAAGGCTCTGATGATCGAGCCGCTTCTCGCTGCGCTCGGGTGGGATCCCACCGATCTCGACGTCGTCGAGCGCGAGGTCAAGGTGTATGACGGGACGTTTCTCGACTACGGCCTAAAAGCAGACGGGGCTTCGCGGCTGTACGTCGAGGCGAAGGCGATCGGTGAGAACGTCACAGACAAGAAGTTCGTGGCCAAGCGGTCAACTACGCGAACAACGACGGTGTCGTGTGGTGCGTGCTGACGAACGGGCTCACATGGCGTGTGTTCAAGACCAACGAGACCGCGGCTATGGACAAGAAGCTGCTCTTCGAGATCGACGTCTCGGATGAGACTCAACCGGCCGCGGACCTGGCCAAGCTATTTCGGCTGATCAGTCATCAGTCGGTCGTTGACGGCGCACTTGATCGCTACGGCGAACGTGTCTTTACGGACGGTCGCGTTCGGGCGGCCCTCGCAGCCTTGGCGGTCGATCCGCCGCCGGCGCTGGTCGATGCGCTCGGCACCCATCTCGGCCATCCGCCGGTTCCGGCCGACGCGCTGCAGCGTAGCCTTGCTCGCATCTTCGACGCTCCTGCGTCCTCTACGCTCATGCCAGCGAGCGGCAGCGCTCCAACCAGCGCGCCGCTACCGGCGGGGCCGCCTGAACCGCCGCAGCCGGCGAAAGGCCAGGAGTACTCGCTCGACCACCACCTCGGGAACAAGAGCGCGTTGATCGGCGAGCTGTTCACGGAGGTCAATGGCTTCGGCATAGCGCTCGCCGCCGACGTCACCCGCCGCATCCGCAAGCAGTACATCGGCTACTTCCGTGGCAAGAAGTCCTTCTTCACCGTCGAGTTGCAGAAGCAACGCGCCCTGATCTACCTCAGCCTCAAGGTCGACGCAGCGCAACCGTGGAACCCGGACGTCATGCGAGACACGACGAGTGTCGGCCATTTCGGTATGGGAGACATCGAGTACTCCCTGACCAGCACCGACCAGCTCGACGAGGTCACCGCACTCATCAAGCTCGCGTACGAGACCTCGTCCTAGCTCGTCGCCTCCTCTGGTCGCGGAGGAGCGTTACGCCGCGGCTGTGGGTGCGCCTTCGAACGAGCGAGGATGCGCGCCCCGGAGCTCCCCTGCAATGGGGCAGAGGGGCCCGAGCTCATCGCAATGCGGAGGATCGCTTTCGTTTCCTACACCTGCGCGTAGCGCGCGATTGCCTTGGCGACGGAACGAAGGTGCGCCGCCGCCATGACGGGCGAGTGCCTCGCCACGGATTCGCTCGCCGCGACTCGGCTACGACGACCGCGACGGCGGCTGACCAGTCAGGCGCACGAGTGCTTTCGTTCGCGCAGATCGGCTTTCCTGACGAACGCTTCGC
>JBBQIO010000989.1:0-1688 GCA_038325015.1 Polyangia bacterium | reverse complement strand
AACACCGCCGCGCGCACTTGCGCGTCGAGCTCTGCCGGAAAGCCGCGCTCGTGCGCGTAGTGCCAGCTGCACACATCGGTGCTGATAGTGAAGCCGGGGGGGACCGGCAGCCCGAGTCGATGCATCTCGACCAGGCCGGCGCCTTTGCCGCCCAGGAGCTGCTTCATTTCGGCGACCGAACGGCGTGCGCCAGAGCCAGAAATTGTAGCGTCGGCCGGCCCCTGCGCATCGTCGGCATGCGCTGCGCCGCCGAAGCTGTAGACGAACTGAGTCATGAGGATCCCTCGCGAGTCAGCCCGATATCACGGGGCGCGTCTTCCGACAACAGGACGGACGAGACAGGCGCTGCGCTGTGGTAATAGACAGCGGTGCCGCGCGTCCGCGTCGACTACGATTTTTTGCCCACGCTCGTCGGATATCAGGTGCGCCGGGCGCAGCTGGCCGTGTTCGCGGATTTTACGGCGACGCTGAAGCCGCTTCATCTGACGCCCGGGCAGTTCGGCGTGCTGGTGCTGATTGGCGCCAATCCCGGCCTCAAACAGACGGACATTGGCTCGGCGCTCGGCTTCGATCGCTCGTCGTTCGTCGCGCTCTTGGATCGGCTCGAGGCGCGCGGCCTGCTGGTGCGGCAGCCGGCGCTCCATGATCGGCGCTCGCACGCGCTGCACTTGAGCCCGGCAGGCGCAGCGCTGCTGGAAAAATCCGAGCCGCTCTTGACGGCGCACGAAGCGAATCTATGCACGGCGTTGTCGACGGCGGAGAAGGCGGAGCTGCTGCGCCTTTTGGGCAAAATTCATCCGCCGCGACCCGCGCGCTGACGGCCATTTTCTCCGACGACAAGGAGTCGACCATGAGCTATCTATTTTTCCCGCCGTCCCCGCCCTCGGTCGCGATTCGCGGCCAAGCCGAGCGCTTTTGTGTCCGGCGCATTTTTTGTGTCGGCCGCAACTACGCTGCCCACGCCGCCGAGATGGGGGGCGATGCGCGCGAGCCGCCGTTTTATTTCACCAAGCCGGCCGACGCGGTCGTCGAATCGCCCGCGACCACGCCCTACCCGTCGGAGACCAGCAACTATCACTACGAGATGGAGCTGGTCATCGCCGTCGGCGCGCCCGCGTTCCGCGTCCAGGCCAGCGGGGCCTACAAAGCGATCTTTGGCTTCGCCTGCGGCCTCGACATGACGCGCCGCGATCTGCAGCTCAAGGCCAAAGAAAAGGGGCACCCGTGGGACATGGGCAAAGCCTTCGACCGCTCGGCGATCATCGGCGACATCGTGCCGCGCGCGGCGCTGGCCGACGGCGGACAGATGGCCAAAGGGGCGATTGCGCTGTCGGTCAACGGCGTGTCTAAACAGAGCGCGGATCTGTCCCAGATGATCTGGGGCGTACCGGAGATCATGTGCGACCTGTCGAAGTACGTCGAACTCGTGCCCGGCGACCTCATCTACACGGGCACGCCGGCCGGCGTCGGTCCGGTGGTGACCGGGGATCGGATTGTCGGGACCATCGAGGGATTGGGCGAAATCACGTTGACGGTCGGCCCCAAGGTCTGACGCTTGCCGGCGCTGACACTGCCCGAGCTTCGGGGCGCGCGCGTGCGTTTGGTTCCGCTGACGATCGATCACGTCGGAGCGCTGACCGCGTGCGCGCAGAGCGGCGACCGTGGCGACGGCAACAGCTATCGCTTCA
>JBBQIO010000988.1:0-1688 GCA_038325015.1 Polyangia bacterium | reverse complement strand
CGGGTATCGACGCCTTCCCGGCTGTCGCGCCCGTCGCGGCGCCGGCGATGCTTCCGCCGCGTAAGTCGTCGAGCGAATGCGTGAGCGTGCACGCGGGAATCGCAATGACCCCGAGCCACGACAGACTGCGCGCAGCGAGCTTCATCCGCATCCCGGCTTTACTCGCTTGATGCCACGCGCGTCGAGCACGTACGGCGGGTCGCAGGCGTTGGTTTTGGCGGCCGGCTTGGCCGCGACGCGCGCTTTGACGACGCGTGACGGCGTCGGTTTCGCGGTCGCGACCGCCGGCGGCGCCGCCGATTCACTGACCGGTGGGCTCGCGGCCGCAACCACGACGGGCGTCGGCTTTGACTCCGGGGCTGCGACGACGGCGGACGCGGCGCTGTTCACGCTCGACGCCGGCGGCGCCCGCTGGCCCAAAACCGCCCACAGCAGCCCGGCGAGCGACGACACCCCGACCGCTGCTGCAGCAGCAGGCGCGATCCAGCGCTTGCGTGGCGCGGGCTCAGCAGCGACCAGCGCCTCAGCCACGGTCCGCGCGTCGTCGGGCGCGATCGCCGCGACCGCCGCACTGCCCGGCCCGGTCAAGACCGAGCGCGCGGCGAAAGCCCGCGGATTTGCCGCCAGCCGAGCACGCGCATCCGCCAGTCGTTCATCGCTGGCGTAGTCGTCGTCCGGCGCCATTTTCTCGACGCGCGCCACCTTTTCGGAGCGCAGCGTGAGCGCTTCCCCGCCAACGCGCGTCACCCATTCGCCAACCACGCGCGGCAGGGCCATCGGCCCGACGTTTTCGATCGCAATCGCGTAGTCGCGTGCGGTCGGGTAACGGGCGTCGCGTTCGCGCGACAAGCCGCGCATCACCACGTCGTCTAGCTCGTCGCTGACCGCGGGAGCGTGCTCGGAGCAGCGCGGTATTTTCGCGTTCAGCACCTTGGCCAAGAGCTCCCCCACGTCGTCGCCCGCGAACAAGCGCCGTCGTGTCAAGGCTTCCCAATGCACGACCGCCGCCGCGAACAAGTCGGCACGCCGATCGAGCGGTTCCGCCCGCAGCTGCTCGGGCGCCATGTAGGCGATCTTGCCCTTCATCGTGCCTTCGCGCGTCGTCTGCAGACGCATCGCCGCTTTGGCAACGCCAAAGTCCAAAATCCGTGCGACGCCGTCGACACCGACCAAGATATTTTGCGGGCTGATATCGCGGTGGACGATTTGTAGCGGCTCGCCGCGTGCGTCGCGTGCCTCGTGCGCGGCATGCAAACCGTGGAGCGCGCCGGCCATGATGCTGTTGACGATCGCCGGCTCGACCTCGTAGCCGTGCTTAGCGGCTGTTCGCAGCAACTTCGAGAGCGACTCGCCCTCGATGTACTCCATCACCAGAAACAGCTCGTCTTCTTCGGCGATCACGTCGAGCGTCGCGACCGCGTTCGGATGCTGGATGCGCGACGCCAGCCGCGCCTCGTCCAAGAACATGGTGACGAACTCCGGCTCTTTGGACAGCTGCGGATGCAGGCGCTTGATCGCCACCGTGCGCGAAAAGCCAGCCGCGCCATGCAGACGCCCCAAATGCACGGTCGCCATACCGCCCGAGGCAATCTCGTCGCACAGCACGTAGCGCCCGAGGAGCGCGGTACCGGGGACACCCGGAGCCAGCATTGCCTGTAACCCTAGCCCGGTTTTTTGGCTTCCGCTAT
>JBBQIO010000987.1:0-1696 GCA_038325015.1 Polyangia bacterium | reverse complement strand
CCGGCGTTCGTCGTGCTGACGCAAGCGCACCTGTGGTCGTGGCTGTTTGCCGGTTTCGCACTGCTCTGCGGCGTGTGCGCGGTGAAGGCGCTGCCCGCGCTGAAGGGCGCTGCGCGCAGTGCGGCGACCGTGCAGGCTTCGGCAATTGCCGCCGAGCGCACGTCCTGGTCAGAACGCGCGCGTTGGGTCGGCCTGCCGGCATGCGCGTCGCTCGCGCTCTTGGCCACGACCAACCACGTAACGGCGGACGTGGCGGTGATTCCATTCTTGTGGGTCGTGCCGCTGAGCTTGTACTTGATCACGTTCATCATCGCATTCGACCATGAGCGTTGGTATCGGCGACGCGTGTTTGCCACGCTCAGCGTGATCTTGTGCTTGGCCGTCGGGTGCCTCGACCCCCTCCGCGATTTCTTCGAATTCATCCACTACGATTTCACCTTCGTCGACGATTTGGTGCTGCACTTCGCGGCGCTGTTCTGCGTGTGCATGGTGTGCCACGGCGAGCTCGTTCGCTCGCGGCCCAGTCCCGTCCGGCTCACCGAGTTCTATCTGTTGATCTCGGCGGGTGGCGCGCTCGGCGGCATCTTCGTCAGCTTGATCGCGCCCGCCATATTTTCGACGTTCTTCGAATGGACGTTGGCGCTTTTGGCTGCTTTTGCGCTCGGTGTCTGGGTAGCGTACGGCCCTGCCGCCCGGCGTCGCTGGGGCTTCGCGGGCGCCGCCGGTGTCGGGGCCTTCACGCTCGCGGGCCTCGCGGGCATCTTCTACGAGCAATATGACAGCGACGCGCCGCTCGCCGTATTGCGCAATTTCTATGGTGTCGTCTCGGTCTACGAGGGCGACAAAGACGACCCACAGCTACATCATTTTTCGCTCGTGCACGGCATCGTGGTGCATGGCAGGCAATTCGCTCTGCCCGAGAAGAGGCGTCAGCCCGTCGGCTACTACGCACCGGGCACCGGCGTTGGGCGCGCGCTCGGCTATTTTCACGGAGACCCAGACATGCGCGTCGGCGTGATCGGTCTCGGCACCGGCACCATCGCCACCTACGCGAGCTCGGGTCAATCGGTTCGCTTCTACGAGATCAACGAACAGGTCGTGGAGCTCGCGGAAAAGTACTTCACCTATCTGAAGGACAGCGGCGGACAGACCGACATCGTACTGGGTGACGCGCGGCTATCGCTGGAGCGCGAGCCGCCGCAGAACTTTCACGTGTTCGTATTGGACGCCTTTAGTGGCGACGCCGTGCCCGCGCACTTGCTCACCCGGGAAGCCTTCGCCATCTACCTGCGCCACTTGCGGCCAGATGGCGTCATCGCCGTGAACATCACCAATCGGCACCTGAATCTCGCGCCAGTCATGATGGCGCTCGCGCAGGAGTTTCACTTACAGACAGTGCGCATTTTCACGAAACCCAACAGCAAGGAGCTGGCCTACCGCGCCGATTGGCTGCTGCTCACCCGGAACGCGGCATTCATCGCGGACACCAAAGCGGAGCCGCCTCCCGACGCTCGGCATAGCGCGCCGCTGCTTTGGACGGATCATTACAGTAATTTGTTTCAGATCCTCGAGTAGCACGCGGGCCGGGTCGTAAAAGCGCGGCCGCTCTTGCTACCCGCCTGCGCGGCCGCGGGCTTTGCTCGCCTGGGCCAAAACTGGAATACTCTGCCGCGGTGACGCGGAAAGCCCACTTTTT
>JBBQIO010000986.1:0-1697 GCA_038325015.1 Polyangia bacterium | reverse complement strand
GGCACGCACGCACGCCAATCTGCCGGCGCCCAAAGTCGCTTCCAAGGCGACGCCGATGCCGCCGGCGAACGATCCCGGCGACGAAGAGGTGCTCGACGAGCTCGACCTGGTGGAGGTCAAGGGCAGCGACATCGCTCCGAAGACTGACTCGCCGCTGCTCGGACTCTCGCTCGACGCACCCGAGCTGGACGATCTGCCAGCGCCGCGCGGCCACAGCGGCCCGGCGATCGGCCTCGCCACCGACGACCTGGCGCCGAAAGCGGAGGATCCCGAAAACGCGTCCATTGCGCCCAAATCCGACGTCACCGACCTGGCGCCGGCCGCCTTGGAAATGGAGCCAGTGCGCCCCGTCGAGCAGGTCCGCGCAACCGTGGTTCCGTCGACGCGCACAGCGCCTGTGGCCGCTCCAGCCGAGGGCTATGTCCCGGACGAAGAGCCGTCGCGCAAGGGCCGCATCGGACTGTACGCGGGGGCAGTTGCGCTGCTCGTCGTCGTGCTGATTGGCACCGGGCTCGGCGTGTTCACCAATGCCGGATATTTCGGGGCCCGCATCATCACAGGCGAGCGCGCCCGGGAGACCACGGCGCTGGCGCGGGCACGGCGTCTTTTGGCCGACGACACGATTGGCTCCTACCAAAAAGCGGCGGCGGCACTCGCACCCTACGCGGACCATTCGGCCGATCCCGCCGTCGTTGGCGTCGCCGCTCAAGCTGGATACTCGCTTGTGCGCTTGGGGGCCAGCGGTCCCGCGGCGGACGTCCGCAACGTCGATCAGCTCCTGGGACGGCTCGACAGCAACGAAGAGTCCGGTCGCTCGGCCGACGTGCAAAAAGGGCGCGGGCTGCGCGCGCTCGTGGCCGGCCGACTCGGCGAAGCCAAGACGCAGTTGGAAACCGTGCTCGCCGCCGCTCCGGCCGACGCCAGCGCGCTCACCTACCTCGGTTGGACGGTGTGGGAATCCGATGATCTAGTGTCGGCGCGAGATGCCTTTGCGCGAGCGGTCGCCGCCGAGCCTCATCGCGTGGCGGCGCTGTACGGCGCCGCGCTCATGGCCGAGCGCATGGGCGACGGTGGGGCGCTCGACAAATATCGTGCCGTGACGGCGCTTGCCCCGGACCATTTTCGCGCGCTGCTCGGCATCGCTCGTTCGACGACTCGTGATGCCAAGCCCGCGGCCGAGATTACCAAGCTCATCGATGGTCCCGGAAAGAAGGCCGGCAAGCGCGAGTTGGCCGACGCGTGGACCTCCCTTGGGTTGATCTCGTTGGCGGCCGCCCGACGCGACGAGGCGCGCGATGAGCTCAAGAAGGCCGTGGGGTTGTGGCCCACAGCTGCACTCGCCCAGGTCGCGCTCGGCGAGGTGCAGTGCGACCTCGGACAGGCCGACAGCGCGATCGCGCCGTTGCGCAAGCTGGTGACCACGCAGCCGAAAAATCTCGACGCCCGACTGGCGTTGGTGCGGGCGCTCCTGGAGGGCCACGGCGACGGATTGCCCGAAGAGGCGGCGGCGACGCTGGCCCCCGCAGTCGCGGCGGCGCCCAAAGATGCGCGTGTCCTTTACTGGCAGGCGCGCATCTCATTGGGCGCGACGCCGCCCGACAAAGGCGGCGCGCTCGCCAAGCTTGCAGCCGCGCTGACCGCCGATCCCAAGCTGATCCCCGCGTATTTGACCCAGGCGCGCACGCTCGCGTCGGCGG
>JBBQIO010000985.1:0-1699 GCA_038325015.1 Polyangia bacterium | reverse complement strand
GCCACGATGAAGGGGCGCCCCACGGCACAGCGACCGCCGAGCACGTAACAGCACGCCCCAGCGGGCGCATCCGGGAGCGATTTGGGCGGTGACGGCGCATCACACGCGACGTCTGCAGACTGATCCAGACCGCAGTTATACAGCGCCTTCACGGGCGCGCAAGACCTCGCCAGTGTCGCGCGCGACGTCGCACGCGAGGGGTGCATCGCCGAAACGCTGTTTGCGCTGCTCCTCGCCGCCGCGGGTGACGCCGCCATCGATCCGGTCGTCAAGGCGACGCTTGCGCTGAATGCCGAGCAGGAAATGGAGCACGCGCTACTCGCCTGGCGCTTCGTCGGCTGGGCTCTCGAGCAAGGCGACGCCGCCACGCGCCTCGCCGTAGCGAATGTCTTCGCCCACGCGGAGGAGTGGGTCGGCCTCGGTGCGGGAACGGCGCTCCCCGGTCAGGCGGAGGCCATGCGCGCGCACGGTTACTTGCCGCTCTCGGAGCGCCGCGCAATCGCCACAGCTGGCTTGCGCGACATCATCGCTCCCGCAGCGCGCGCGCTGCTCTCCAGCGGCGGAGCTCGCCGCGCGATTTCCCTCGCCGCCGAAGGCTGGGCCGGCACGGGCGCCCCGCATGACCATCGACAAATTGACCTCGAAATCGTGGCCAGCCAGGAAAATTGTTTGCAGGCAGGCCCGTATGCGCAGGCTCCCGGTACCTACGAACAAGACCGCGATGAGCGTCGTAACCACCCCTTTTTCAAGTGCCAGCCTCCCCAATTCGATTTTTAGACGAGCGGAACCGGCGCGTAGCGTCGCGAGGCGCGCTATCGTCAGTGCCGATGGTTTCGAGCTCGCCGCCCGCGACGAAATCTGGGGCAGGGCCTTCGGATGCGGCCCTCGTGGTGGCGGCGCGTGCCGGCGAAAGCTGGGCTCAGGAGGCGCTGTTTCAGCGCCATGCGCGGCTGGCCTTCGGGCTCGCGCACCGTTTTTTGCCGCGCGAGCTGGATGTCGACGATCTGGTGCAGGACAGCTTTCTCTACGCTTTCCAGCATTTGGACCGGCTCGAGAACCCTCAAGCCTTTTCGGCGTGGCTTGGGTCCATCGTGGTGCGCACGGCGGGCAAGCGCTTTCGGCGGCAGCGGCTGCTCACGCGCCTCGGATTCGCCCGGTTCGCGCCGGTCGACGTGGAGAGCGTCGTTGCGCGGACCGCGCCGCCGGATGTGGTCGCCGAGCTCCGCGCGCTGTATGCCGTCATCGACCGCTTCCCCACGGACGAGCGCATCGCGCTTATTCTGCGCCGCGTCGAGGGCTTCGAGATTCCGCAAATTGCCGCATACATGAAGATCTCCGAGTCGACCGTGAAACGCAAACTGCGCGCAGCTGAAGCGCGTCTCGCGCGCTACAAACCCTCAGAGCCTCGCTGACCATGCCCCTCTCCCAACACATAGAACCCGATACGTCCGACGCGCGCTTGGCGCGGGTGTGGGCCTTCGTCTAGGGTCGGCTGGAGGTCGAGCCGCCCCGGTCGCGCAGGCTGGTGTGGGCGGTTGCCGTTGGCGCTATCGCAAGCGTGTTGGTCGGCGTTGCGTTCTTCGCGCATCGCGATCGGGTGGCGAGCTCTGCTTTGGAGAACGCCGCGCTGGAAACGGCGAGCGACACGTTGGGCGTGACCCTGCTCGACGGCTCCAAGCTCACTTTGGACTCGCGAACG
>JBBQIO010000984.1:0-1703 GCA_038325015.1 Polyangia bacterium | reverse complement strand
GAGGGGCTGACTCAGGACGAAAAGCTGCGAACGATTTTTGCGGCGCAGTGGGGTTATTACGGGTCTCCGCCGAGCCGCTCGTCGTTCGCCATTCAAGCGCTCGTGGTGAAGCATTTTTTGCGCGGCGGCTTTTATCCCGTCGGCGGCTCCAAGGCGATCGCGCAGACCCTGCTAGAGACTGTCGCTGAGACTGGCGGCTGGACGCGAGTGACCACCGAAGTTTCGCAGATCGTCGTCGAGGATGGTCGAGCGGTGGGGGTCAAGCTGTCCTCCGCGGGCCAGCCCGACGAGCTGATTCGCGCGCATGACATCATCAGTGCAGCGGGAGTTTTGGCCACCGTGCAGCGGCTTTTACCGGCTGCCGATCGCGCGCAAAAATGGGCGCAGTCGATCGAGAAGCTGGCGCCGGCGCCGCCGCACGTCTGTCTCTACATCGGGTTCAAGGGCGATATTCGCCGGGCCGGCGCCGGGCCTGCCAACAAGTGGTTTTGGAACACCTGGAGCTCGGAGGCCGACGCCTGGGACGTGCGCAATCCAGATGCGCTGCCCGACGCGCCCGTCCTCTACTGCAGCTTTCCGTCGCTCAAGGATTCCGAGCACGAGCCCGGCCCCGAGCTGCGTCACACCGGCGAGGTCGTCACCTTCGTGCCGTGGGAGGTGTTCGCTCCGTGGCAGGGCACGTGCTGGAAAAAGCGCGGCGCCGACTACGATGCGCTAAAGGAGAAGCTGCGCGTCCATTTGCTCGAGCAGTTTTTGCAGAAAATGCCAGCGCTGCGTCCAATGGTCGACTTCGTCGAGCTGTCGACGCCGCTGTCGACCGACAATTTTTGCCGGCCGGTCTCGGGATCGATCTACGGCATCGAGCCAACGCCGGAGCGATTTGCCAACCCGTGGCTGCGACCGCGCTCGCCGATCAAGAACCTCTATTTTGCCGGCAGCGAAGTGGCGTCGGTCGGCGTGATCGGCGCCATGATGGGCGGGATCCTGGCGGCGGCCGCGGCCGAGCCAATTCGCGCGCTGGGATTTTTGCGCGAGGCCTCGTCGGCCCGGATGCCGCACGTCGAAAAGCGATGAAGAAGCGAGCGCGAATCGAGCGTCGTGTCGATGAGCGCGCCGCCAAGAAGTTGGTGCGCGACAAACAGCGCCTGGCCGGGCTTTCGCCGGGCGGCAGTGCAGAGCGACCGATCGACGTGACCTCGGCGGCGGTCATCGCCGTGCGCGCGCGCAGCATCCCCTGCCCGCTGTGCGCGGGCTCACTGCAGCTCGACGAAGAGACCGCCGAAACGTTCGACGGTCACCGCCGGCGCGCTGCGCACATGGTCTGCTCGCGCTGCGGCGTCAAGCGCGTGCTGTGGTTCACGATCGGCTCGCCGCTCGGGAACTGATGGGGCTTCTCTTCCGGCCGGCGACGATCGCAGATGCCGCTCGGGTGAGCGCGCTGGTCAACTCCGCATATCGCGGCGCGCCCTCCAAGCGGGGATGGACCACCGAGGCCGACCTTCTCGGCGGGCAGCGCACCGACGACAAAACACTCACCCGCTTGATCGACTCGGCGGACATCCGGATCGAGCTGGCGTTGAGCGGCGATCAGTTGATTGGCTGCGTCGAGCTGCGCTGGGAGGGCGATACCGCCTACCTTGGATTGCTCACCATCGAGCCGACGCGACAGGCCAGCGGCCAGGGTAAGGCGTTGCTGGCGCATG
>JBBQIO010000983.1:0-1710 GCA_038325015.1 Polyangia bacterium | reverse complement strand
ATGGCCCATTTCGGCAAGAAGGGCAAAGTCGAAGCCGCGCCGGCCCCCGCGGCGGTAGCGCTCCCTGTCGCTGGTGTCGATTTCGAGCCGTCGGGTATCGCACCGGTACCATTGCCGGTCAACGCCGGGGCGGTGCAATGGAGTCAGCTCGCGCAGACCTCGCCGAGCCCGGAGCAGCGCATCGAGCTCCTCGGCATGCTCAGCGCGCACCGTGGATCGGAAGTCGTGGCGGCGTTTCGCGCCAACGCCAAAAGCGAGCATCCCGGCGTGCGCGCGGCCGCCGAAGCGGGAATGGCCGTGCTCTTCGGACCGACGTGGAATCAGCTGCGCGCGGTGAAAAAGCCGGTGCAGCCGCCGCGCAGCAGCGACGACGACGATCGGGGCCCTCCGGGGGGCATGGGAGGGCGATAGCCACGCGGCGATGGCGGCAACGGTGCAAATTTTCGGAACCAAGAAATGCGCCGAGACGCGCAAAGCGGAGCGCTGGTGGAAGGAGCGCGGCGTCGCCGTCATGAGCGTCGATTTGCGTGAGCGCGGACTGTCACCGGGCGAGCTCAAGAGTGTCGTCCGCGAGGTGGGCGTCGAGGCGCTCATCGATCGCCAGGGTGCGCGCTATCGCGATCGCGGGTTGCGCGCGGCGGCGCCCACCGGAGCGCGCATCGAGCCGTTGCTCGTCGACGATGCGCTGCTGCTCAAGACGCCTGTAGTCCGGCAGGGGCAGCGGGCGACGGTGGGATACGTGCCGGAAGTCTGGCTGACCTGGCTCGCCTCTTAGGGCCCGACGGGCCTTGCGCCGCCTTCGCCGCCGGTCGCTGTCGTCTCACAGTCAACGGATGCGTGCGTATTGGGCAGCGCGCACCCATTGCGGACGATGGTTAGGCCGACCCCGTCGGGTGAGAGGCTGGCGCACTGCGGCTTCTTTTGGATGATCCAACACGGCAACTGCCCGTTGTAGCTCGGCGCGCTCGTCCCCACTTCAGTGTTGCACTGGGGAATCGTCACTTGAGCGACCGTTGTGCCGACCTGCGACACGTCCTGCACACTGCACACCGGATTGGCCAGGCTGGTCAGTGGAGCAGGAATGCACGCCGGCGCGAGCAGCACTTCGACCTGCTGCCCGAGCGCGGACAGCGCTTCGCTGTAGTCGGGCTCCTGGTCCAGGTCGCGTCCACAGATCGACGCCTCGGAGCCGAGCGTCCGGCCGTTGTGGATGACGGCGCTCAGCCGCACTGGCGGGTCGGCAAAGAACGCCGGGTCGACGTGGTTCTGGCACGAATGGGCAAGCCTGACCGCGCACGAGGGAGCCGCCAGCGTGTCGCAGCTCTCGAAGGTGGCCGATGGATGCGTCGCATCCATCAGCCCCAGGCCCGTCCCCGCCTTGGCGAGAAGAACCTCGAACGGGCTGGTCGGTCCATCGATTCCCACTAGCAGGGTGTCGAGCGGGTTGCGCTTGATGGAGGTGAAAAAATCGATGTAGCGCTCTTTGAGGTCGTACTCCAGGTCCAGATTCACCATGCCGGGATTGGGCGCGCCGCGGCACGCGTCGTGGGACAGGTCGATGGGAATCGCCTTGCCGGTCGCGTCGCTGGGCAGCGAAGTCGGATAGGGCGGGCTGGCCAAGACGCCGCCCGGCATGCAGTCGATTCCGAAACGCGTCTGCCGGAACGTGTCGTAGAAGCCGAATGCGCTCGCCACGCCGGCGGGCTCGTA
>JBBQIO010000982.1:0-1710 GCA_038325015.1 Polyangia bacterium | reverse complement strand
GCAACCGTTATTGTATGAGTCCAAACGAGCAACTGCCTCGGCGTCTTCTCCGGGCGCTCACAGCAGGCGCGACAGGTTCGGCGTTGGCCGATTTCTATGCCCCTGACGTCGTGCAAACCGAGTTCCCAAACCGGCTCACTCCCAGCGGAGCCACCAGAACATTGGCCGATCTCCAAACTGCCAGCGTGAGGGGGCAAGAGGTGGTCGCGTCACAGCGCTACGACGTGAAGAAAATACTTGCGGAGGGAGACATGGTCGTTGCCGAAATCGCCTGGCGCGCGGTGATGAAAATTCCTGTGGGTGCGATTGCCGCGGGAGAAGAAATGCGGGCCGACCTGTGCCTGACGTTGCAGTTTCGCGACGGCAAGATCATCGAGCAGCACAACTATGACTGCTTCGCGCCGTTCTGAGGCCCGATCGCTTCGAGAATGGGGCTTTCGAACGCGTCTCCAGGCGCTGTCTTGATGCGGTGGGTCCAGCGGGCCACGTGGTCGGGCGTGAGCAGCATTCAGTGTGATTTCACCCCAACGATCGAGATCTTCAAACGCTTCGACCAGTCGAACAGCACAGCGGTGTCGATCAACACCGTCTTGTGCGCCTCGATGGCCAGCACCGACGCGCCGACTTCGCGCATCACTTCGAGCGTCACTGGCCCCGCGGCAGGCAAATCGAAACGCGTATCTTGCGAAGGCTTGCTGCGCTTCACGACCACCGCGCCGATGCCTCCGTATTTTCCACCGCGCCGAATCGCGTCATCGGTGCCTTCGACGGCTTCGACTGCGAGCACGGCTCCGTCTTTCACGACGACCGTTTGTCCGACGTCGACCCGCCCCAAGGCCGCTGCGACTTCTTGGCCGACCGCGATGTCTTTCCACTGTTGGGCTGTCGGTTCCGGCCCAGCGAGCAGCCCTTCAGCAGCCATCAGCGAGGGCACGAAGTCGGTGGCGGACACGATGGTGACGCCGTTTCGCTCGAAGTAGCTGGCGACCGCGCGCAGCATTTCGTCATCGCGCATGCTCCGGAGCGACGCTGCGATTCGCAGTGCGCCCCAATCGGGCCGAGCCTGCGTGAACGCTCGAATTCTGCCGATCCCGCCAGCCATCACGGCTTTTGAGACACCGTGCGACCGGAGCGTTTTCACGATGCGCTCGAGCTGCCCGACTTTGACCCATGCAATTGAATCCACGACGTCGCCGAGCGAACGATCAGCCTCGTGCTCGTGGGCCACCGCGTGAACGGACAAACCCTTTTCGCGCGCTGCTCGAGCGAAGAGGAAGGGCAGCTTGCCACTGCCCGCGATGAGGCCGATGGCGTCGCCCATGACGAGATTACCGAGTGATTCCGCGCTTGCTCGAGGTGATGAACTCGAGGAGCAAGTCGATTTCAGAATGCCCGCCGTGCTCGGCCTTCAGCTTCGCCACCGCTTCGTTCAAGCCGAGCTTCGAGCGGAACAAGATTCGATACGCGTCTTTCACCCGGCCGATTTGATCGTCCGTGAAGCCATGTCGCGAGAGGCCGACGGTGTTGAGACCTGCGAGTTCGGCGCGATCTCCCTGCGCGGTGCAGTACGGCGGCACGTCCATGCCGACCATGGCGCCGCCAGCGATGAAGGCGTGCTTGCCGATGCGCGTGAATTGATGAACGGCCGAGAGCCCACCCAAAATCACGAAGTCGCCAACCTCCACATGACCCGCAAGGGTCGAGCCGTTC
>JBBQIO010000981.1:0-1711 GCA_038325015.1 Polyangia bacterium | reverse complement strand
ATGCTCGTGACACATCAAGCGGTGATTGAGCCAGTGATGATGGGCGCCGCAATCGCCGCGCGGCTGCTCATGACCACGCGTCTTGGCCGGCCGGCGAATGACCACGCCGCCTGGTCCGAGCCAACAATCCTCGACGGTGCGACACGGAATGATTGGCGCTGGAGCCGGAGTGGGGGGTGCATTCAAAGCGCAGAGCAGAGACACGAGGACGAGGCGCATTCAAGTAGCTTACGACGGCCTATTCGATTGTCGGCCAGGGTTCTCGCGTCGGCGCAGGACAACAGATCCAACGGCGTTCGATTACGTAGCGTCGGGAATCTGGAACGGACCACCCTCGGCGTCGACCCACACTGCACCGTCATGCTCGCTCAGGTGCGATCCGAGGCCGTTCCAGGCGCCCGGCGACCAGCGCGCCTCCAGGCCGCGTCGCACAAGCAGATAGCGCCCCGTCGCGCGCACGGTCAGGGTTGCGAAATCGACCGGCTCCTCGGAGCTGTCATTCAGGACCGCAATCGCGCGCCGACCGTCCCAGCGCAACGACCGAACGACGAGCGGCGCGTCGTCGACATCGAGATAAACGAAACGCTGCTCGTCGAGCCGCAGGATGTAGCGACCGTCTTCGGCCGGCAGACGATCGAGCCAGCGCCACAGTGCGGCACGCAACCCATGATGCGTCACTGGCGCGCCCTCGTGCCAAAAGACGCCCTCACGATCGATGCGCAGCCCACTTCGCCGCAGCTCCTCCAGCGCCTCGAGCGTGCGCGGGATGCTCACCTCGCTCAGCGACGGGCGCGCTGCAGATGCAGGAGGCCGTCTTTGAGTCGGAGCTTGGCTTTTTTGAGGTTGGCGCGCTCGAGCTGCTCATCGAGGGTCAAAGAAAGGTGGCGGTCGAGCTCACGAAGCCGAAATTCAATGGCCGAATGCTCTCCAGACAGCCGCGCAATCTCCGAATTGACGTCAACTTCGACCAAGCTCGTCCGATTCATGCGTTCGACCTCCGCCTCGTTTTGGGTGGCTCGTACCGGTTCTTGGATCGTAAGACTCCGCGAAAAACGTGTCAAAGGCCGTTTTTCGCCAACCGGAGCTGGCGCAGGATTTCGGCCTCCGATGCGCGAATGTAGTGTGGCCGGCTGGCGCCGAGCGGCGACGGGCCGAACGCCAAAAAGTGCGCCAGGCCGAGGCGCGCGACCTCTTCGGCGCGCGGCGTTCCGTCGTCGACCAGCGTGGCGCCGGCGATGACCAGCTCGGGATAGCGGCGTGCGCCATCGCCCACGATCAGAAGTGGTTGTGCAGTAAGAGTGCGCAGCTGGTCGGCCAGCGCCGCCGGCGGGAGGACGGTTTCGGTGCTGTCTTGGTCGAGCTCGGGCGCGCCCGGCGCAAGAAGGATGAAGCGCCCGGTGTAGACCTCGGACTTGTGCGCATCGATCACAGCGACCACCCGGGCGGCCAGGTCTAGCGTTGTCACCCGCGCCGCGAGCGCCGCCAGCGAAGAGACCAGCACCACCGGCCGATCAAGCGCGAAGCACAGCCCTTTCGCCGTCGCCAGACCGATGCGCAAGCCGGTAAATGATCCCGGTCCGGCGCCGACTGCGACCAGGTCGATGGCCCGGCGCGAGATGCCGGCGCGCTGCACGCAGCCGTCGATCAGCGACAGCAGGCTCTCGGAGTGCATGTTGACTACGTGCGTCTCGGCGGCCAACACCGCGCGGCC
>JBBQIO010000980.1:0-1713 GCA_038325015.1 Polyangia bacterium | reverse complement strand
GCTGAAGGTTCGGCGATCGCCTGGCTCGCCCTCCCAGATCAGCGCCGGCTTGTCGGCGCGCGTCGCGAGGTGGCGGTCGAGGCAATTGGCCGACAGGTTGAGCTGGCCGTCCCAGAACCAGCGCACGAAGGGAGTGCGACTCTCGTCGAGCACCTGGGAGAAGGGACGCATCCATTGCAGCTGACGCGCCTCCTCGGCCCAGAACGCGGTCAGATCTTTTTCCGCCGCATTGCACAGGGCATCGTAGAGGTCCGATGAGCCGATGCGCGCGCGCGCCGCGAAGTCGTGCGGAGGTTCGAAGCGGCGCTGCTCGCGAAGGAGCGACTCGATGTCGGATTCGGCCATGCGCCAGATCTATCGCGCCTGCACATGATTGGCCAAATTGACTTCATTCCAACCGTCGTCCTACGATGCGCGCACTTTGTTCAACCTATTGTTTCCCTCGGTGAGGTCAGCCGTATCAATGAAACGCCTCCAAAGAACGATTGTGCATTCCAGCTGCAAACGCTTTCGTAGGCTCATGCAGGTGCCGCTGGTCGCGTTGGTAGCGATGGCCGCGGCCAATGCCAGTGCCCAGACTGCGCCCACCGACGACCCCGGCCTGAGTGAGGCGGTCGCATCGCCAGCGCCGACCGCGCGGACGACCACGTCGACAATGCGGGTCGTCAGCGCACCCCTGCCGCCACCGCCCGCGGTCGCTGTGTCTGCGACGACCGAGACGGTCACGGTCGAGACGCACGACCTGCCCACCGCCGACGGCGACCTCTACGACCGCGTGGCTGCGCCGACGCTCACCGGCGGCGTCGGCCTCTTCCGCATGCTGACCGGCGACGCCGGCAAGCAGGGGACGTTTCGGTTTGGCCTGCACATCGGCGGCTTTCGATCGAGCTCGTTTCTTATCGCAGGCAACTCCAGCATCGCTGGCGACACCAACTCGCATTTCAACGGCGACGTCACCATCAGCTACACGCCGTGGAAATACATCGAGGCCTACTTCGGCATCTTCAACCAGTCGAACAAGAACGAGCGCGTCGACGCCGCGCGCACCGACCAGCCGGTCATCCTGTCGCTCGGCGACGTGCAGATTGGCATCAAGGGCCGCTACCCGGTGCTCAAGTTCCTCGACGTCGGCCTGCACGCCGATGTGCGCTTCTTGAACGCCGTCTCCGGCGTCAGCTTCAGCGGCGACTCGACCAATTTCGGCATCGACGCCATCTCCACCTTCGACATGCGCCACCTCGACGCGACCAGCAAAGTGCCGCTGCGCTTTCACGTGAACTTCGGCTATCTCCTCGACAACTCGTCGTCGCTGCTTCCGTCCGGACAGTGTGCGCTGTCGACCACAGACGACGCCTGCATTCGCTCGCGCGTGGTCGAGACCTATGCGTACGGCATCGGGTACGAGCGCCTGCGCCTGGCCATCGGCGCCGATACGCCGTGGCAGATCGGCTCGGTCGGGCTCGAGCTCGTGACCGAGTACCACATCGAATTTCCCCTTGGAAACGGCGATCAGACAGTACTCCACGCGCTCGACAACGATCCGCGCATCGGGCACGACCGGCTGACCAAGCAGCGGCTACAGTACCTGACGATCGGCGCGCGTGTGCGTCCGGTCGCCGGGCTAATTCTCGACGCCGGCGTCGACGTCGGCTTGGAGAGCCCGGGCTTCCAATACGGCTCGCCGGTGCCCGCGTGGAACGTCATTGTCGGCGC
>JBBQIO010000979.1:0-1718 GCA_038325015.1 Polyangia bacterium | reverse complement strand
TCTTCATCGGCGGCGTTCTGACCAGCCTGACCCCGTGCGTCTACCCGCTCATCTCGATCACCGTCAGCCTGTTCGGTGCGCGCGACCAAAAAGTCTCCCGCGCCCGTGCCATGGCGCTCGGCGCGCTGTACGTCGCTGGCATCGCAGTGACCTACACGTCCCTGGGGATCGGCTTCGCGCTCACCGGCCGACAGTTCGGCAGCTTCATGGCCAAGCCGGCGGTCATCATCCCGCTGGCTTTTTTCCTGCTCGCCATGGCCGCGTCGATGTTTGGCGCCTTCGACATCTCGCTGCCGTCGTCGGTCGCGACGCGTCTTTCCAAAGTCGGCGGCCGCGGCTTCGTCGGCGCCTTCACCATGGGGTTGGTCGGCGGGATCATCGCCGCCCCGTGTACCGGTCCGGTGCTGGCCTCGGTGCTCGCGTTCGTCGCTTACACCCGTTCGGTGACCATTGGTGCCAGCCTGCTTTTTACCTACGCGATGGGCATGGGCGTGCTGTTCTTCTTCGTCGCCGCGTTTGCGCAGTCGTTGCCGCGCTCGGGCGCGTGGATGGAAAAGGTCAAGGCGGTGTTCGGCATCATCATGGTCGTCGCCGCGCTCTATTTTTTGCGCAACGTCTGGCCGGCGCTGGCGCGCTATGGATCGACGTCGTTCACGTTCGAGGCCGGCCAGCTCGGCCTGGTCATCGGCGGCGTGCTGCTCGGAGCGCTCGGGCTGTCGTTCTCGGAGCAGCCGGCGCGCAAGACCATCGCGGTGCTGTTCACCACCGCCGGTGCTTACGGGCTGGTCGCGGCGCTGCTCGCGGTGCCGCCGACCACCGTCGAGGCGCATGCGCTGGTTTGGAATGTCGGGGCCGAGGCCGCCGTGGCGCAGGCGCGCATTGGCCACCAGCCCGTGGTGCTCGATTTTTTTGCCGACTGGTGCCTGCCCTGTAAGGAGCTCGACAAAAAAACGCTGCACGATCCACGCATCGAGCGGGCGCTGGCGCCCTACAGCGTCGGCAAGGTCGACTGCAGCAAAGACGAAGATCCGCTCGTCATCGCGGCGCAAAAACGCTATGATGCCGACACGCTGCCGACGCTGGTGGTGCTCGATCGCGACGGCAACATGGCCGCCCACTTCAATCAGGTGGTCAGCGCCGAGGAGCTCCTGCCGGTGCTCGAACGAGTCGCCAAATGACCGCGCTGGCGATCACCGGTCGAGGCGTGGTCAGCGCGATCGGTACGGGCATCGATGACTTTTATGCTGCACTGCAGCAAGGCACGACCGACCTGGCGCAAACCGAGGCCGGCCATCCGATCGCGCGCATCGGCGACTTCGGCGCCAAAACGCACATCGCCGCGGCGCAGCTCCGGCGCATGCCGCGCGTCTCGCAGATGACCATCGTCGCGGCCAAGCAGGCGCTGGCACAGGCCGCCCTGCCCTACGATCCGACGCGCATTGGCGTCGTGCTTGGCACCGGTCTGGGTACGCTCTCCGAGACCGTGCAGTTCATCAGCGGCTATCTCGATGCCGGCATGGCGCAGGCCTCGCCGCTGCTCTTCCCCTACTCGGTCATGAACACCGCGGCCGGGCAGCTGGCCATCGAGTGCGGGCTGCGCGGCGTCAACGCGACCGTCAATCACCGCGATGCTTCGGGCCTGGCGGCATTGGGCATGGCGGCCGACGCGCTGCGTCTCGGACGCGCCGAGGCCATCCTCGTCGGTGCAGTCGATGAAG
>JBBQIO010000978.1:0-1723 GCA_038325015.1 Polyangia bacterium | reverse complement strand
CGCGCTCGACACCGTCATCGCAGTCTGCATGCAAATGGCCGGCATGCCCGACCCGATCGGCGAGATCACGGGCGTCAGCCAGCGGCCGAGCGGCATCCGCGTCGGCCGCATGCGCGTGCCGCTGGGCGTCTTCGGCATGATCTACGAAAGCCGGCCCAACGTCACGATCGAAGCCGCCTCGCTGGCCATCAAGAGCGGCAACGCGTGCATCCTGCGCGGCGGCTCAGAAGCCATCCACTCCAACGTCGCTCTCTGGCGCTGCGTGCGGCGTGCCCTGGCCGATGCCGGCTTGCCGGAGGCCGCCGTGCAGCTGGTGGAGACCACCGACCGTGCGGCCGTCGGCCGCCTGATCGCGATGCCCGGCTTCGTCGACGTCATCATCCCGCGCGGCGGCAAGGGCCTGATCGAGCGCGTCGTGCGCGACGCCAGGGTGCCGGTCATCAAGCACCTCGACGGCAATTGCCACACTTATGTGGATGCGCAGGTCGACCTCGACCTGGCCGTGCGCGTCACCGACAACGCGAAGACGCAGAAGTACAGCCCGTGCAACGCCACGGAATCGCTGTTGGTGCACGTGGCGCAGGCGGCGCAATTCCTGCCGCGCATCGCGGCCGTGTTCGCGGCCAAGGGGGTGGAGATGCGCTGCGATGCGCGTGCGCTGGCGCTGCTGTCGGCGCTGCCGGCGCCCGCCGGCGCGCGCCTCGTGGCAGCGCAGGAATCCGACTGGGGCGAGGAATACCTGGCGCCGATCATCAGCATCGCCGTCGTCGATTCCGTCGAGGCCGCCATCGCCCACGTCAATCGCCACGGCTCGCATCACACCGACGCGATCCTCACCACCAACCATCCGAACGCCATGCGTTTCCTGCGCGAGGTGGATTCGGCGAGCGTGATGGTCAACGCCAGCACGCGTTTCGCCGACGGTTTCGAATACGGGCTCGGGGCGGAAATCGGCATCTCGACGGACAAGTTCCACGCGCGCGGGCCCGTCGGCCTCGAGGGACTGACGTCGCAGAAGTGGATCGTGCTCGGTGACGGCGAAATCCGCGGCGGCTGAGCCGCTGCGTCCGGCGGGCGCGCCGTCGATCAAGTTCAGCACGTCGCTGCGGAGTTCGACGTTGAAGTCGAACTCGGTTCACGCCGAGTTTGTCCCGAGCGACTATGCTCGACGCTTCCTCAGAAGCCGCACTTTTCCATGATCGATCCCCGTACCGCGCTGGTGCTGTTTTCCGGCGGCCAGGATTCCACGGCCTGTCTGGCATGGTCGCTTTCGCGTTTCGCGCGCGTCGAGACGATCGGCTTCGACTACGGGCAACGCCATCGCATCGAACTCGAGTGCCGTGGCACCGTGCGCGCCGGCGTCGCCGCGCTCGACGCTGGCTGGGCCGCCCGCCTGGGCGACGACCATCTGCTCGACCTGTCGCTGCTCGGCCAGATCTCCGACACCGCCCTCACCTCCGATCGCGCGATCGAGTTCGAGGCCAGCGGGATGCCCAATACGTTCGTGCCGGGACGCAACCTGCTGTTCCTCGGCTTCGCCGC
This sequence comes from Polyangia bacterium, assembly GCA_038325015.1. Lineage (GTDB taxonomy): Bacteria > Myxococcota_A > Polyangia > Palsa-1104 > Palsa-1104 > JBBQIO01. Next base: position 181 of record JBBQIO010000978.1, on the reverse strand, counting down.
GACACTCGCGTACCGGCGCGGCGCCTCGGTGCTTGTGGGCGGCATGTGCGAGACCGACTTCTCCGGCTACCCCGATTGCCGCGACAACACGCTCAAGGCCTTGCAGGTCGCACTCAGCCTGGGCCTGGCCACGCCGATGACGGTCGAGACGCCGTTGATGTTCCTCACCAAGGCGCAGACC